>JBEKRA010000528.1:0-2284 GCA_049519195.1 Verrucomicrobiota bacterium | reverse complement strand
ACGATATTTTGAGCGCGATCTGGCAAATGGCGCGGTCACCCCCGCCCGCGCGCGTGAATTTTTCGTGCTTACGCCGCTCTTCAGCGCGGGAATGTTCCTGGCCGTGCTTGCCAACAACCTCGGCGTGATGTGGGCCGCCGTCGAGGCTACGGCGTTGTCGGCCGTGCTGCTTGTGGCGCTTTACAACCGCCGGACCTCGCTCGAAGCCGCATGGAAATACATCATGCTCGGCAGTCTCGGACTGGCGCTGGCGCTGCTGGGGACGGTTTTCGTCTTTGCCGCCGCGTGCAAAAATCATTCCGGGCCGATGCCCAGTTTCAACTGGTCGCATTTGGTGACGGTGGCGGACCAGTTTGATCCGCGCATGATGAAAATTGCGTTTCTGCTCGCGCTCGTCGGCTACGGCACCAAGGCTGGACTGGCGCCGATGCACACCTGGCTGCCCGATGCGCACAGCGAGGCGCCGTCGCCCACCAGCGCGATGCTTTCCGGCGTGTCGCTCAAGGTCGCCATTTACGCGCTGTTGCGATTTCACATTCTCACGAGCGCGTGCCTCGGCTCCGGTTTCAGCCGCCACCTGCTGCTCGGGTTCGGCCTGGCCTCCATGTTTCTGGCGCCGCCGTTCATTCTCGTTCAGCGCAACCTCAAGCGGATGCTCGCCTACTCGAGCCTCGAACACGTCGGCCTCATCTTCACCGGCTTTGCCATGAACACGCCCGTCACCATTTTCGGCGCGCTGCTGCACATGGGTTATCACTCGCTGACAAAACCGGTCTTGTTTTTCGCGGCGGGAAACATCCATCAAACTTTTCATTCCGTCCAATATCGCGTCATCGGTCATGGCGTGGTGAAGGTGTTGCCGGTCACGGCCCTTTTGATGGTGCTGGCCGCCGCCTCCGCGATTGGCCTGCCGCCATTCGGATTGTTTTTCAGCGAACTCACCGTCATCAGCGGCGGGTTTGCCGCGGGCAAGGCGGTGGTGAGCGTCCTGATTTTGCTGGAAACCGGAATTTGCCAGTAAAAACAGCGCCATACAATTCGACGGCGTGCCGGCAATGGCATTGCTGCTCGGCAGCTTGCTGATCTTCAGCGTGTGGCTGCCCGCGCCGTTGTTGCAGGGAATCCATCAGGCGGCGGACATCATCGGAGGAAAACGATGACCTTGATTTTTCTCCTGCTGATCCCGGTTTGCGCCGGCCTGCTCTGCCTGGTCACGCGTTCGTGCCAGTCGTTGGAACGGTTGAACCTGCTTGCCTTCGCGGCGCTCGTGCCGGTGGCGTTGAAAATCGGCGCGGATGTCATTGCGCAGCGCACGGTTTCGGCGCTTGGTGGATTTCTTCGCGCCGATGCGTTGAGCGCGCTCGTCATCGGCCTCACTGTCTTTGTCGCGCTGGCCTGCTCGATTTATTCCGTCGGCTATTTCCGTGCCGACGCGCGCGCCGGCAAAATCACGGAAAAGCAATCGCGCCGTTACCACGTGCTCACGCCGCTGTTTGTGGCGGTCATGCTGCTCGTGCCGCTGGCCGACAACCTCGGCATCATGTGGGTCGCCATCGAAAGTGGCACGCTCGCGTCTGTGTTACTTGTCACGTTTTACAACCAAAAGACCTCGTTCGAGGCCGGCTGGAAATACATCATTATCGGCAGTATCGGGATTTCCCTGGCGCTGTTCGGGACCATTTTCACCTATTATTCGGCGGTCAACGTGCTGGGTGGGGACGCGCATCACGGCATGAATTGGAGCGTGCTCGTGGGCATTGCGGACAAGTTCGATCCGAAGGCGATGCGGCTGGCGTTTGTTCTCATCCTGCTCGGTTACGGCACGAAGGCCGGCCTCGCGCCGATGCACACGTGGAAACCGGACGCCTACGCGGAGGCACCCGTGCCCACCGCCGCCCTGATGGGAACGGCTTTCGTCAACTGCGCCATTTATGCCATCGCACGCTTCGACGTTCTGGCTGTGAAATGTCTCGGCCCTGATTTTCCGGGAAAATTACTGGCGGGCTTCGGGGTCGCGTCCATTCTCGTCGCCGCGCCGTTCATTTTGACGCAACGGAATTTCCGCCGCATCCTCGCCTATTCGAGCATTGACCACGCGGGCATCATGGCCGCGGCCATCGGCTTCGGCGGCAAGCTTGGCGCGCTCGGCGCGGCGTTGCACATGGTTTTTCACGGCGTCACCAAGCCGCTGATGTTTTTTTGCGCCGGCAACGTGCAGCAGCATTTTGGCACGCCATATTTCCGGGGCGTGCGCGGCGTCATGCGCGTGCTGCCGTGGACGGGC
>JBEKRA010000527.1:0-2235 GCA_049519195.1 Verrucomicrobiota bacterium | reverse complement strand
CGGGCATCGTGGCGTATCTGTTCACCGCGCCGTCGTTTTTGGGCGGCAAGGAAGCGACGGGCGCGATTGTGTCCACCGTGACCGGCGGCATCGGGACGATTCTGGCGGTGCTGGCCGTGGCGTGGCTCTGGCCGCAAATCCGAAAATACGGAAAGCTGGCGTGAAAAGCAAAATCTTGACAGCAAACCCGCGCGGTGGGATATTTCCCACCATGAAAAGCGCCACACTCGATGCCAAGCGCCGGTTGGTGATGCCGGAAGACTGTCCGCCGCGCTCGCTGGTGACCATTCATTCGCTGGACAAGGACACCTGGGTTGTCCACCGCCAGTCGCCGTCGAAAAATATAAAAACGATAACCATTCCCATCATCAAGGATTTGCCGGACGATCCCGAATGGGAAAAGACCGAGGAGAAAATCGCCCGTCACTGCATCAAAAATCTGCCGCCGTTTGAAGAGTGAAGCCTTTTGAAATTTTCTCGTGGCAGCCTCCTGGATGGCCGGAAGCGCATCCCTGCGTCATTATTTCGCATCCCGACCGCGCGGACAGAAAAACGCCGGTGGAAGTCCTAATGTGCTCAACCAAACGCGCAACTCGCGCCGCCGAACCGCATGAATTTTTACTGGACGAAGAAGACGGGCTGGACTGGCCCACGCTTTGCAAGTGCGATTTGATTCATGCCGTGCCGCGCGTGGAATTGAAAGGCAAACGCGGCGTCGTGTCGTTGCTTCGACGCCCGCAACTGGTTCGGACGCTGATGGCCGCACATGGCTGGATGTCCGTGTTGTGACCGGCGGCATCGGGACGATTCTGGTGGTTCTGGTTGTGGCGTGGCTCTGGCCGGAAATGCGGAAAATTGGCATGAAGGTTCTGACACGAATTGCACGAATTGTCACAGATTGAATTCGTGTCTCAAAGAACGCTGGACAAACCATTTTGAATGCAAAGTTAAAATCGTAAAACAGGAAAGGCCACAAAAAGGCCACAAAAACTGCGGCCTAATAATTTTTAGGCGGCTACTCACTTATGAAAAACACGCTCACCATTATACTATCGGGCTTGCTTCTTTGTGGCTGTTCCAAGAAGACAGCGATTGACCTTGTCC
The DNA here is from genome assembly GCA_049519195.1 of Verrucomicrobiota bacterium. Taxonomy (GTDB): domain Bacteria; phylum Verrucomicrobiota; class Verrucomicrobiia; order Limisphaerales; family UBA11358; genus UBA11358. Next base: position 1,131 of record JBEKRA010000527.1, on the reverse strand, counting down.
AAGCCGGAAAGGACACGACTTGGAATCAGGGAGCTTACGATTTGCAGGTGGCGAAGCGAGACGGAGATTCACTCGGCGGCATTCGTCTTGTTTTGAAGACACCCGGCAGTCTGGTTACGAATATCACAGCCGACACCGGCACTGTCACGGCAGGTTCGGTTGAGAATCCAGACGACCCGAATTGTGTGAGAGTTACACTTTTCAACGCGCAAGACAACGTGAACGCGAAGCCAGCAAAGCAGTTGATGTATGTTTTGCACAAGTGATATGGATTTTCCGCCGCCCAACAGTTTGAAAGGCTTCAAATTTCCTTCGCCAACTTTGCGACCTTCGCGCGGCGCTTGCACTTCAACTTGACGCCGCCGCACAGAGGTTTATTTTCGGCGCATGAGAACAATTTCGTTTTGGCTTTTTATCTTTGCTTTTGCCGCTTTCACTTCCGGCATCGCGCGTGCGCAGGACGCGGCGACGCAGCAGCAGATTGACCAGATCAACGGCCGGATCCAGGACCTGATTGACGCGCAGGCGGCGCAGGGCAAAAAGATCGCCGCGCTGGAAAAGAGCGTCAGCGATTTGCAGGACAAGTTGAACCAGCCCGCCGCGAACAACAGCGCGAGCGCGGATGACTTGAAGAAGCTCGCCGAGCAGGTGAAGGACCTCGCCAAAAAACAGCAGGACGACAATAACTTGATTTTGAAGGAACTCGAAAAGCTCGGCAAAGGCGGAGGCATTTCGACGACGAGCCACAAGCCGCCCACCGTCTCGAATGACAATCCAACCCCGGCCGCCGGCGGCGCGCAAAAAGGCCATTATCACGAAGTCCAAAACGGCGAGACACTTTCGGCCATCGCCAAGGCCTACAGCGTTGAGTTGAAAATCAAATTGACGGTGGAACAAATTGAGGCGGCAAACCCGGGTTTGAATCCGAAAAATTTGACCGTCGGGAAAAAGATTTTCATCCCCGACCCGTCGGCGAAGTGATTTTCGGGAAGCGCGGCCTTACTTTTTGTTTCCCGCCAATTGTTTGGCCAGCCGGATGGCGGCAATCATGCTTGATGGATTGGCGATTCCCTTTCCCGCGATGTCGTATGCCGTGCCGTGGTCGGGCGAGGTGCGGATGAACGGCAGGCC
>JBEKRA010000526.1:0-2177 GCA_049519195.1 Verrucomicrobiota bacterium | reverse complement strand
TCGTCCACCTGCTTCGGCTGTTTGGTGATTTGGGTGTCGCGTTCGCTGCAATGAATCACCTTCACGCCGAGCTTCTGCGCGAGCTTGTTGAATTTCAATTCCGCGATCAACTGCCGGATTTCCTCGGCGGCCTTGCCGGTGACTTTTTTGTCCTTGATGGAGCGGTTGCCGATGTCAATCAAACCCTGCTTGGTAAAATGCGAAATGAGGCCGGGATTCGCGCCGTGCTCCAGCACCGCCGTAGGGCCGGGCTGCGCCCACTTGCCAATCATCTTGCGAAGGTTCATGTGCCGCCAGTAAAGCGTCATCTTCTGCGGCGGCGCGCCCTTCGAGTTTTCATACGGATCCCACAGCTCGACTGATGTGTTGATGTAAAGGACGCCGCGGTCGTGGCACCACTGGAGGAGTTCGCAGCAGTCAATGTTCCACGCCAGGTCAATCAGCACGTCGCCCGCGGAAACATATCTGCCGAGCAGCGCGCCCATGTTTTCGCGCGTCACCCGCTTGCGCGCGAAGTTCACGCCGCGCTTCAGCCACGGCGACAGCGCGCCGCGCCGGTCCTCGAAATCCATGACCGTGATATTTTTGGCGGGCGTTTTGAGGTGCTTGACGAGAATGGGCAGAGCGCATTGCGCAACGGCGCCGTAGCCGACGAACAGGATTTTGTTTTTGAATTCGAGCATGGTAAAATTATTTTAGCGCGGCACTTTGTCTGAAAAAAGGCTGTCGGATTGGAAAGTTTATTGCACCGCCACCAAATCCGGCTGGGCTTGCGAGAGTCCGCCCCGGGCGTTGCCGTCAAACTTGGGGCGGATGACAACATTGTTGGTGCAGGTGTCGTCGTTGACCCGGAAGGCCGCGCCGCCGCAATCGCTGGCTGCCAGGTTGGTGAACGAATTTTGCGCGCATCCGGTCCGGGGAACCGGCTCCCAGCCGCGCGGGGTCTGTTGCTCGACGTGCGCCATGAACACGCCGAAGTGGCGGCTGTTGCGGATGGTGACGTTGCAAAATTGATTGCCGCGGCTCGCGCGCATGAAGACGCCCAGGTCGTTTCCGGTCAGAACGGCGTTGCTGACGACGTTGTCGCTGAAGTCCAGATCCAGAGAAATGCCCGCGCCAGGATTGTCGTGGAGATACAGCCCCGTGAACAGGCAGTCCTCCGTCTGATAGCAGGCCAGCCCGTCAAACTCGTTGTCAAACGCGGTCAGATTCCGCACCGTCAGCCGCCGCACGCCGCGCGTGGTGACCAGGCCCCCGGAGCGGCAGCGGGCGCAAGTCACATTTTCAACCGTCGAATCGCTCACGTCCTGCACCGTGACGCCGTTGTTGCGGATTTCCGAGCCTTCGCCCCGAAGCCGCCAGCGTTCGCGCTGCTGATTGACGCGATTGCCGTCAACAAAAAATCCGGCCACCTTCAGGTGCCGGATTGTTTGGACCGGGTCGTTAAGCGGTTCGCCCAGTATGATGACCGGGCAGTTCGCGTTGTCCGCGAGGCGCAAAACGGTTGCCGGGCCGGAACCGCGCAAGGTCTGATGATCACGCCGCAACTCGATGGGTTGGGAAACCTCAAAACTTCCGGGCGGCAACACCACAACGCCGCCGCTGTCTGGCAGGCCGTCCAGCGCCTGCTGGATTTCCGCGCCGGTCACGCCGGCGGGCAACTCCACGACCACCGGTTCCCCCGCCAGCATTGGAAAATCAGAAACGAACATCACCGGGAAGCCCGACAAGCAAACCACGGCGGCGCTTTTCAGGAAGACCCGCCATCTTCCGGCCTGATTGAAGTTCGTTTTCATGTGAACTACACAGTTGCAACCAATCAGCATTTCCAAGGCAATGTCACCCCTTTTGCGGATTCGTCCACAAAAAGATTCAGTTTTTTTACAAATTTTTCCAGTTGACCCGGTCGCAAACGGGCCGATATTAAAACTAAAGAGGTTTCAGTTTTCCCGGTTTCATTCCGCGCTTCACCTTCATTGCTTCAACGGCGGGATGTCCATTTCATTTCAGGATTTCCCGCGGACCGGGAAACGGTTATGCTTCGCGGCAACTTATGCCGCAACCGAAAATCGTCATTGCCGCCAAACCCGCCGGACTCGGCTACGCCATGCCAGCCGAATGGGAGCCGCACGCGGCGACGTGGCTCGCCTGGCCGCACAACGAAGCCGACTGGCCGG
>JBEKRA010000525.1:0-2011 GCA_049519195.1 Verrucomicrobiota bacterium | reverse complement strand
TGGCCGGGCCGCACCAAACTTCGCGCCAGCGTTTGGACTGCGTGTGCTTGAGCACCGCTTTGCGCCGCACGGCAATGATTCCCCGCTTTGAAACAGCCGCCATTCCCATTTCGGAGTCCGGGCTAAACCTTCTTACCTGCCAATTCGGGAGAATCTTAAAGAGACATTCAAGGTGTATGCAAAAGCCCACGCAATTCAAGTTGCACTTAAATACGACGATCCAAGATTTGATGATTTAGAAAACACGTTCAAGTTACGACACAAACTGATGCACCCTAAAAAACTCTTTGATCTTGAGGTGAATGATAATGCGCTCGAAGCAGCCTTTCGTGGAGATAAATGGTTCGAGGTGGTTCTTGGCAAAGTGATGTCAGAATGTCTTAAGCAGCGACCATTTCCGCCGAAATAGCTTTCACAAAATTTACTCAAGTTGCCTCAATCATCCATCCCAAAATGAATACCGGAAAAGAGCCGTTCAAGTGCGGAATGGAGAGTGCGGAGTGCGGAGTGCGCCCCAATTTGATTTCCGTCATCGCCAAGCTTCGTGCGCCGTTGCCCCTGCGGCATTCGGAATGCGCTTGTCGTCTTGGACTGCGGTGGCAAGCGCAGCGCGACACCGCTTTTGCCCCGGAATCAGACGCCCTCCCAAAGCGGCGTCACAGCCGCCGCACTCCAAGACGCTTCGCGCCTCCCTGCATGGTTCAACGCAGAAGCGGCCTCAATTTTTCCACCAGTTCTTCCGGCATCCGCTTCGGCTTTTCGTCAATTCCGGTGCAGGCGTGGAAGGTCTCGGCTTCGAGGACGAGTTTGCCGTGCTGGTTGGTGACACGGTGGCCGAAGTTCAGCCGCACGCGCTCGATGAGCGCCGGCCAGACTTCAACCGCCAGCAAATCGTCGTAGCGCGCGAGCGATTTGAAGCGCAGCCGCGCCTCGATGACGGGGAAAATCACGTCCTTTTCCTGCCAGTGCAGGACGGTGTGGCCAAGCGAGCGGATGAATTCGCCGCGCGCCGCCTCCAGCAAATCGAGGTAGCGCGAGTGATAAACGTGGTTGCCGACGGTGCATTCGGCGTAGCTGACGCGGTGCGTGTGGCGGAACATGGTTCAAAGTTTAGGGTTCAGGGTTCAAGGTTCAAGTTTCAAAATCCCCCTCGTCCTCGAATGTGCGCCATGTCGAGGACGGGGACGAGAACGAGGACGATCAGGAAAAAATAATTCCATTTGCGCAAATGCTTTTTGCGGTTATGTTTCCGGGTGAAGTTGAGCAAGCCGTTCGCTTGCCAATCCGGTTTTTTGCGTTATTGTTTTCATCATGGCCGTAACCAAAGTCAGTTCGACGGGTCATTTTGTTTCCCGGCGTTCCGCAGTGAGCGGGCGCGGTGGCACGGCGAGCGGCCATTGGGTGCCGAACACGGATGTCTACACAACGGACACGGGGCTGGTGGTGAAGGTGGAACTGCCGGGCATGAAAAGCGAGAACCTCGAAATCACCATGGACGACAACCGCCTGCGCATCAGCGGCAACCGCCCGGACGCCTGCCGCGCGCACCACTGCAATTTTCTGGTCATGGAAATCAGCTACGGCCCGTTCGTGAGCGAGCTGGAACTGCCGTCGGGCTTTGATTTGAAGCAGGCCAAGGCGATTTACGTGAATGGCTTTCTGCGGATTGACGTGCCGGCGGCGCAGCAACCGCAGTCCAAGATGACCAAGGTGCCGATTGCCGATGGAAATTGACCGCGCGCGAATCTTTTCCGGCGCGGCTGAATTTAACAACTGATGGATACGACGACGACATCGCCGGAGACGGAATTTATCAGCATTCTCGGAGCCGCTGAAAAAGCGGAGTCTCCATCCCGCATCTCGGAGCGTTCGCTGCCGGACATGCTGCCCGTGCTCGGCCTTTCCGACATTGTGATTTTTCCAAACGCCGTCGTGCCGCTGCTCATCGAGACCGGGCCGAGCCTGAAGCTGATTGACGACATTGTGGCCGGCGACCGCCTGTTCGACTCGG
>JBEKRA010000524.1:0-2013 GCA_049519195.1 Verrucomicrobiota bacterium | reverse complement strand
CCGGGCGGCAAGATGCCGCCCTCTACGTCAGGCGCGGACGCCTGACACTACAATTTTTGTCGGATTCCGGCATCCGGCGGCGATATACTTTTGAAAATGACAAGCGATTTGGATTTGCTGCGGCGGTTCGCGCTGGAAAATTCGCAGGACGCCTTCTCCGAAATCGTCCGGCGGCATTTGAACCTCGTCTATTCAGCCGCGCTGCGTCAAGTCCGCTCGCCGCAACTGGCCGAGGAGGTCGCGCAATCCGTTTTCGCCGACCTCGCGCGCGTGGCGGGCGAAATCAGTGGCACAGGCGTCCCGCCTGTCCGTTCCTTGACGCCGTGGCTTTACGCCGTCACGCGGCGAACGGCGATTGACGCCATCCGCAAGGAATCGCGCCGCCAATTGCGCGAACAAATCGCCGTGGAGATGACGAACATGAATGCGACCGCCGATAGTGGCACAGGCATCTCGCCTGTGTGGACCGACATCGAACAACACCTGGACGACGCGATGGCCGCGCTCGACGAAACCGACCGCAGTGCGATTCTGCTCCGCTTCTTTGAAAACAAAAATCTGCGCGAAGTCGGCGCAGCACTCGGCACTTCCGATGACGCGGCGCAAAAGCGCGTGAGCCGCGCCGTGGAGCGGCTGCGCGAATTTTTCTCGAAGCGGAACGTGACGATTGGCGCGAGCGGGCTGGCCGTTTTGATTTCCGCCAACGCCGTCCAATCCGCGCCGATTGGACTGGCTGCGACAATTTCCGCCGCCGCTGTTTTAACCGCAACCGCCGTTCACACTTCAACCGTAATTACCGCAACCAAAGCCATTGCCATGACAACACTGCAAAAAACTCTCGTCACCGCCACCGTCGCTGTTTTGGCCGGAGCGGGGATTTACCAAGCGCATCAAGCCGCGCGACTGCGCGACCAGATCCAAACACTCCAGCAACAACAGGCCCCGTTGGCCGAGCAAATCCAGCAATTGCAGCGCGAACATGATGACGCAACCAACCGGCTGGCTGATTTGGCAGTTGAGAATTTCCGCTTGAAATCAAATCCAAACGAATTCGAGCTTTTGAGACTGCGAGGTTAAGTGGGAGTTTTGAAACGACAACTAGAGTCTCAACGCTCCGCCTTGCCAACGTCGCAGAACACAGCGGTGGTTAACGATTCTTCCAACGCTGACATCCCAGATCAACTGGTTGACGCCATCGCACATGGCGATTCCATGGCGTTGGCAAAGTTAGGCGACTACACAAAATTTCAGACTGACTACTACCGAACCAACAGCATCGGACTCCAAGGTGACGAGCATGCCGCCGTTTGGGGAAAGTCATTTCGAGGTATCGCATCTGCCTTTGACAGGCTGTCGGACGAAGCTACCAAGGGGAATGCCAACGCTCGCCAAGCGATTATGCAAGCGACTCGGATGAACACTTTGCGGGGCTTCGCAGTAGATTCACTCGGCAAGCTTGCGGGTAGCGGCGACGAAGGTGCGTTGGAAATGCTTTTGAATCCGGCACAAAACGGATTGCTGTTGTCGGGAACGATTGCGGCGTTGCAGCCCGCAGCCGATGCCGGCAATCAAAGAGCGATTGTAACTTTGGCCTCGATTTTGGGCGATGAGAAGAAGAAATCCCTTTGGCTTATCGCTTCTCAGGGTTTGCAGAAAGCTGCCGCCTCGGGAAACATGACAGCCATTAACGTGCTCAACTCACTCCAACCTCAACAGCAGTAAACGACTTTCAAAACGCCTTCGCCGCGATGTCGCGGCGGAACTGCGCGCCGCCGAAAATGGATTTTTTCCTTTTGCCTGTGGCGGCGGGCGTCCTCGCCTGCCGTAGAGCCGGGCTTCCAGCCCGGCGGAACAAACCGTCCGTCCGAACCAGGAGTCTCGAAGATTTGAACGTTGTCGAAAAGTTTGGTCGGTTCTTTCCGGGCGGCGGGACGCGCGCCCTCACCGGCAGGCGGGACGCCCGCCGCTACAGCCGCATTCCGCGCTTGCCGCCAGTTCGGCTGCCTGACAGTT
>JBEKRA010000523.1:0-2013 GCA_049519195.1 Verrucomicrobiota bacterium | reverse complement strand
TCGAGGAAAGGACCACTGCGAACAGCGCCGGTGTTCAGGACCTAGGCAATGCGATCGAACAGGGACACGCCGTCGCCGAGCGGGCAACGCTCGCCGCCGCCGTCGGCGTGGAAGGCACTTTTTATTCCGGCCAGATCGCGACCCGCTACGCCAAGACCGCCCCGAACGTCCAGTTGCTCGGCGACACGCCCGGCAGTTTCCCGGCGCACAATTGGATTGTTGAAGAAGGCCGCCTTTTTGACGAAAGCGACGTGGACAACGCCCGCAGCGTTTGCGTGCTGGGCGCCGCGCTGGCCAAAACCATTTTCCCTTTCGGCTCCGCCCTCGGCCAGCAACTCAAAATCAACGGCATCAATTACGCCATCGTCGGCGTGCTCGCCCCCAAGGGCGGCTCCGTCGGCGGCAACCAGGACAACTTCGCCGTCATCCCGCTCACCACGGCGCTCCACCGCTATGGCCTTCGCTGGAACGGATTGAGCATCATGGTCCAGGCCCGCAATTCCTCCGTCTATGCCGATTGCGAGGAGCAGGTGCGCGGCATTCTGCGCGACATCCGCAAGGTCCGCCCCGGCGACCCGGACGATTTTGAATTGTTCTCCAACGACTCGCTGATTGACCAGTTCAAGACCTTCACCCGCGCCGTGCGCATCGGCGTCACGGTGGTCAGCTCCATCGCGCTGCTCGCGGCGGGCGTCGGCATCATGAACATCATGCTCGTCTCGGTCACGGAACGGACGCGGGAAATCGGCGTCCGCCGCGCCATCGGCGCCAAGCGGCGCAACATCATGGCGCAATTCATCATGGAAGCCGTCGTGCTCTGCGAAGTCGGCGGCGTCATCGGCGTCGTGGCCGGCATCCTCGGCGGCAACGTCCTCGCGTGGTTCATGAAAGTCCCGCCCGCCATTCCGGTGGACTGGATTGTGCTGGGACTGGTGCTGTGCTCCGTCGTGGGAATTGTCTTTGGCACCTACCCCGCATGGAAGGCCGCGAACCTCGACCCGATTGAATCCCTGCGCTACGAATAAATGCGCGGAGGAAAATTGACACTGCAAAGCAGAATTTTCCGATATGCGAATCCAATTAGGCCGGAAGCGGAGGCTGGTAGGGTGGCAATTGAAGAAATGTTCGCAGCTTGCATTCTACCTCCAAACTCAACTTCGGCCCAAGCGACCCCAATTTGTGGGCGATTAGCTTTTTACTCAAAATGACAATTTTACTGACCCTGATGCATGAATCTTTTCTTAAACCGGATTGTGGAAATTCGTCATGGGACTCCAAAACGAGGATGTCATATTCTGATTGCCGCTCTGTATTTGAGGTAATCAGCATGAACAAAGCATCCTGACCATTTTGATTGAACGAATTAGGCGAAATCACGATAGCGGGACGAACCTTCGTCGCCTGAAGGTCAGTGAACGGAAAACTGATGAGAACTACATCCCATTTGTTCATTCGGTCTTTTTCGCGAGGTCATTGTAAATGTCCTCTTCCGGCGAATTGAGAAACGCAAATGATCCCGCGCTTTCCGCAAATTGGATTACTTCGCGGTCATTCATCTCCATCATTTGAGCTTCAATGAAAACAGGAAAGACAATATCAAATTGAAAATAGGAGGTCTTGGGCCGGCTGGATTGCGGCGTGATTTCAAACCGTCCGCCACGTTCGAGCGTCAATAATGGTGATTCAGTCGCAAACATAATATCAAGGCTGTTCTATTTGTTTAACACTAAATCGTTTCGGCATGAGAAGCTCGTTGTCACACCACAATTGGATAGCATATTTGCCTGGCTTGGGAAAGGACAAATTTACAAGCCTGAAACCTAGTTCGACGGTTTGCATCGGGTCGCCAAAATTCATGTCGCCGCCAGCCTCAAAAATCGTTGAGTCCTCGTCTTCATTGACACACTTTAATTTTACCTTAAAAGTTCCCCTGCCGTTCGTCAGCGCGACGAAGATAAAAAACGTCGGATGAACACACGGGAAAGAAAACGCGGTGATATTGTTAAAGCATCC
>JBEKRA010000522.1:0-2015 GCA_049519195.1 Verrucomicrobiota bacterium | reverse complement strand
CCACACCGGCTTGGCGTCGTTGGCGGGGTTGCGGCTTTCCGGTTGCAAGACCACGGCGCGGATGAAATTCTTTTGCGCCAGGAGCAATTCCTGCTTGCCGTCCCCGTCCACGTCGGCGGCGCTGAGCCACGGCTGGTCGCTGCTGCCGCCGGGGGGCAGGACGTCCTCCTCATCAAAGGTGTTGTTCGTCGTTTGGATCAGCACCTTGATCTTGTCGTACGGAATCAGCACCACCAGGTCCGCCAGCCCGTCCTGGTTGGCATCGAACATCGTCATCGAAGCCGGGTTGGCCTTGAATTGCGCGCTTAAGGTCTGTGTGCGCGTGGTTCCGTCCGCCGTCCGCGTGGCCAGCACCCGTTTGCCGTCCTGATCCAGAATCACCGCCAGGGTGGGCGCGGCCCCCGGTTGGAGCGGCCCGACGGCCATGGCCAGCGGCCTGCCTTCAAATGGCAGAATGGCGGGGAAGGCGATGCGCCCATTCGTGTCCAGCTTGGTCACACCGATTTGATGCTCCTCGCTGCTCAACACGAAAATCTCCGGCGCGCCGTCCTGATTCCAATCGCTGACGGCCAGTTCGGTCACGCCGCTCAAAGTCGGAAAGGTCTTGGCCGAGCCGAGGTTGCCGTCGGCCTGTTGCAGATAAAGGGTCAACTGGCCGCTGTCCGGTTCGGCCACCAGCAAATCGGAGAGGCCATCGCCGTTGACGTCCGCCCACAAAATGCCCCGGCGCGACTGGGTTGTTCTCTTGAGGGGCAAAACTTGAAATTGCCCATTCTTGAAATCGCCGGAGAGCGGCTCGGCGGGTTTGAGGTTCAGGCCGGAAACCTGGGCGCGCCCGGAATTTTGGGCGATGGTGATCAATTCCATTTTGTGGTCCCGCAACAAATCATCCGCCAGATAGGCGCGGACCGGGGGAAAGGTAAAATGCGTTTCCGGCCCAAGCTGCCCCTGGGCGTCTTGCAGGCGGAACCGGAACGGGTCGGTACTGTCCCCATTGATGAGGAGCAGATCATCCCGGCCGTCGCCGTTGATGTCGAGCACTTGCAGGCTCTTGACCGTGCCGGAGAAGGGGATTTTTTCCGGCTCGGCCAGCAGGTGGTCCGCATTTTGGGCGATGTAATAGAGCTTGTTTTCGCCGAGCAAAACCAGGCCGCGGCGTCCGCTGCCGTGGAGATCGCCGGTGGTAAGAGCGTCCGCGCCGAGCTGGCCGTCTTCAATGGCAAAGCGCTTGGGGACGCTCCAGCCGTTGGTGCCCAGATTGTAGAGCACGACCAGTTCCTTGGGGTCACCGTAATAGGCCAGGTCGGGGAGGCCGTCGCCGTTCAAATCGGCCACCACCAGCGAGGAAATCCGCTTTTCCGACGCGATGGAAGTGATTTTAAAACGCGCGTCCGGCGGTAGTTGGTTGATTTCCTTTTTCAGGCCGTCGTCGGCCGGGGGAGTGTTGGTCTTGCCGGTCCGGTTGTAGAGGATGTTGATTTTGGCGCGGGCGTTGTTCACCACGATCAGGTCGTTCAAGCCGTCCCCGTCCATGTCGGCGGCATGAAGCAAGGTGACCGCGTTTTCCATGGGATAAATTTCCGGCCCGGTGAAACCGAAAGTGTTGGTTTCCCCGGTTCCGCCCCGCGCGGTGGCGACCAACAAAGCCCAGGCCAGCGCGCCCCATAGCCGGCCCGCCGCAATTATGGAGGACTTAATCATCACGCCCGCCAAGGTGCCATCGCCAGCCGCTTTTCGCCAGACTATTCACCAGAAAAATGGGCAAATGGCTTGTTCTCGTCTGCCGAAGACCGCTCGACGGAAGGCCATCAAGGCAACTGCTGCTTAACCATCACCGCCGCTGATGCCCGGTGCCGCCGGTTCGCACCCGTGCGCTAATGCGCGGCGGCGAACCGTCGAAACCGTTGCTCACCGGAGAAAGCCGCCGCGGAACCAGGCGATGGCGTCGGCGAAGGCCTGGCGCGGCGGGGTTTGCGGCAGACCGAGTTCGCGGATGGCTTTGGCAGGATTGAAAA
>JBEKRA010000521.1:0-2019 GCA_049519195.1 Verrucomicrobiota bacterium | reverse complement strand
TCGGCGGGGCTGGCGTCGCCTTGCTCGACGCCTTGAACGCGGAGGAATTTGCCGGCGCGGGTTTCGCCGCCGTCAACACCGACGCCGCGTCGCTGTCCGTCTCGTCCGCGACCGTCAAAATCCATCTCGAAACGAAATTATTGCGCGGCCTCGGCACCGGCGGCGACCCCGAGCGCGGACGCGCCCTCGCCGAGGAGCAATTTCCCACGCTCAAATCCGCCTGCGAAGGCGCGAACGTCGTCCTCATTGTTGCCGGACTCGGCGGCGGCGCGGGCAGCGGCATCAGTCCCGTCCTTGCGCGCGCCGCGAAGGAGACCGGCGCGCTCGTCCTCGCGTTCGTCACGCTGCCGTTTGTCTGCGAAGGCAACCGCCGACAGCAGCAGGCGCAGCAGGGTTTGGAACAATTGAAATCCGTCGCCGATGGCGTGATTTGTCTGCCCAACCAGAAGACGTTCAAGCTAATTGACGAGAACACCAGCGTCCTCGACACCTTCCGCATCACCGGCGGGCTGCTCGTCGAGGGCGTGCGCGGCGTCTGGCGGCTGCTCACGCGCCCCGGCCTCATCCAGATTCATTTTGACGACCTGTGCGCCCTCCTGCGCGACCGCCATGCCGAGAGCGCGTTTGCGTTCGTCGAGGCGAGCGGTCCCGCGCGCTCGCGCGAGGCCGTGGACAAACTCCTCGCTCATCCGCTGCTGGATGAAGGCCGCGCCCTCGCCGAGGCCGACGCCGTCCTCGTGAGTTTGACGGGCGGAAAGGATTTGACGATGTCCGAGGTCAACCGCGTGATGGAGCAAATCGGACGTCACTGCGAGCGCGCCCAAATCATCATGGGCGCGGCGGTGGACGCGGAAATGAAAAACAAATTGTCCGTCACGCTGATCGCGGCGAGAAATTGCGTTGCGAAAAATGAGCCGTCAATTTCAACTGCTGATTCGCCGGAGCAAATGGTTCCGCGCGGCGCGACCGAACGGAGCGCGGGCGGCGCGCCCGCGGGTTCAGACTTTTCCCATCGCGCGGACAAGCTGTCCGCGCTCCAACTGCATCAGCGCGAGCAGGCGGTTTCGCGCCATGGCCGCGCGCGCCGGGCCGGCAACAAGCTGCTCCAGACCCAGTTGCCGCTGGCCATCATTTCCAAGGGCCGGTTCGACAAGAGCGAGCCGACCATCCACAAGGGCGAAGACCTCGACATCCCCACCTACGTCCGACGCGGCATATCGTTGAACTGAAACGGATTCAACGCAAAGGCGCAAGCCGCGAAGCGGCATCGGAAATTAGCCGGGGACAACGTCCCCGGTGAACGGGAAAAGCGGATCGCGTCGCGGAGCGACGATGGAAACGGCGCGACGATTCCACCGTCCCTTCAGGACGGATTTTATTTTGGGTGATGCAACCCGGCACGATGTGCCGGGCTAATTTCCGGTTTTCCCTGCCGGGACGAGAAAAGGCGGGTCAGCGCATTCCGAATGCCGCAGGGGCAACGGGGCGCGGGGCTTGCCCTGTGAAATACGGTGGAGACAATGGGAACCGGTGATGGTGGTTATGATCCCCAGAACGCCTATGGCAGCGGTTACAATCAGCATCCAATTTTGAGGTGATGGCGAAACTGGCGGTGGTATCATCTTGTGATTTTCTATTTAGCTTGGCTACCATTCTGCAACAATTTAGCCTTTGCCGCCTCAGTTTTGTTCAAGGCCCGCGTCTGAAAACCCTCCGCCTCCGCTATGGCATCTTGAACATTTTTTGCAAGTTCGGCATACTTTTGGACGTTTGTTGAATTGCCAAACATAATTTTCCCGTCCTTAAGTTCAAAATCATCGAAATTATCATCCAAAAACCGAAGAAAATCTTGGTCGGCTTTTTGTTTGTTAATCCAGGAAGCGAACATCCCTTTGTATCGGCGCGTTTTTGAATCAATGACCTCAAGCGCGGGGTAATTACGCTACAAGGTTGGGGGCATTGTTATGTTTTGGTTGTTGGTTTTTTGTGGGCCGGTTTTCTGCTTTTGGTTTTCTTCCC
>JBEKRA010000520.1:0-2025 GCA_049519195.1 Verrucomicrobiota bacterium | reverse complement strand
CCGCCGGGCCGATGCCGCTGTCCAAGCTGAAATGAAACATCGCACCGCTTTCAATGTCGCCGAGCGTCTGTTCCTGCCGGCGTTGGGCAGCACGGCAAAAAAGTTTGCTTATGGACAGGAATCGGCGGACCTGGCGCGCGTGGCGATTGCGCTGGAGCGTTTCCGGCTCGCGCAGGGTGAATATCCCGGTTCGCTCGACACGCTGGAGCCGCGGTTCATCGAAAAAATGCCGCAGGACATCATCAACGGCGAGCCGTTGCATTACCGCCGCGCGTCTGACGGAAAATTCCTGCTCTATTCCGTCGGCTGGAATGAAACGGATGACGACGGTCAGGTGTCATCCGCAAAAACCGGGGCGGTTGACATCGCAAAAGGCGATTGGGTCTGGAAATACTAAACCGGAACCATGCAGTTGCCGGAGTGCGTAGCTGCGACGCCTCGTCGCAGAAAGTGGACGCGACGCCATCGTCGCACTAAAATCCCGCCACTCCGTTTGGTTGGTGCGGCGATGTGAAAAATCCGGTTCGACTGAATCTCTCAATTGCCCTGACGCGGTTCCGCGCATAGACTCTGCGCGTGAAATCCAATGGCGCGGTTTATCTTGTTGGCGCGGGGCTGGGCGACGCGGGGCTGCTCACGTTGCGCGGCGCGGAATTGCTCCGCCGCGCCGACGTGGTGCTTTACGACGCGCTCGTCAACCACGCCCTTCTGCGGCTCGCCCCGCCCTCCGCCGAGTTCATCACCTGCGGCAAAAACATGACGATGCCGCGGGACGAAATCACCGCGCTGCTCATCGCCAGGGCGTGCGCGGGCAAATGCGTCGTCCGGCTCATGGGCGACGATCCCTATATTTCCGGGTCCGGCGCCTGGGAGGCGGAGGCATTGGCGGCTGCGAAAATTTATTTCGAGGTCGTGCCGGGTGTTTCGTCCATCGTGGCCGCGCCTGCTTATGCGGGCATTCCGCTCACACACCGCACGCATTGCTCCAGCTTCACGGTGTTCACCGGCCACAGCAATTCGTCGGACGCGGCCACGGCGCTGCGCTACGAGCAGATCGCCAAAATTCCCGGCACCAAGGTCGTGCTCATGGGCGCGGAAAATCTCGGCGACTGGACGAAATCTCTCATCGCACACGGCATGGCGCCGGAAACGCCGGTGGCAGTGATTCAGTGGGGCACGCTTGGCAAACAGAAATCGGTTTCCGGCGCGCTGGCGACCATTGCGAAGCTGGCTGCGGAGAAAAAAATAGTTCCGCCGGCGCTCACGATTGTCGGCGAAGTGGTGAAGTTGCGTGGGAAATTGAATTGGGCGGAGAATCGTCCGCTGTCCGGGAAAAAGATTGTCGTGACGCGGCGAATTGGGAGGGACGCCGTGTCGGCGTCCCCAAATTTCAGGGGCGGCGGCACGCCGTCCCTCCCAAAGCGGCTCGCGGAGCTGGGCGCGGACGTCCTCGAAGTGCCGACCATCCGGCTCACGCTGCCGACGGAGAAAGACGCCATCATTGATTGCCTGCTGGAATTGAACGCCTACGACTGGCTGGTGTTCACGAGCGCTAACGGCGTGACGGCGTTCTTCGATTTGTTCTTCAAGCGATTTCACGACATGCGCGACATCGGCGGCGCGCGCATCGCTGCGGTCGGCCCGGCGACGGCGGCTAAGTTGCGCGAGCTGCATTTGCAGGTGGATTTGCAGCCGGACGATGCGACCGCAAAAAAACTGGCGGAGGCATTTGCCAAATACGAGTCCGTGGAGAATTTGAAGATGTGTCTGCTGCGGGCGGAAGTGGCGAACCGCGAATTGCCGGAGGCGCTGGAGGAACTGGGCGCGATTGTGGACGACATCGCGATCTACAAAACCGTGCCGGAAACCGAAGACCCCGCCGGCGCGGGCGCGCGGCTGCTGGCGGAAGGCGCGGACTGGTTGACGTTCACGAGCGGCTCGACGGTGGAACATTTCCACGCGCGGTTTGATCTGCCGAAACTGGTAAAGAAATTTCCAGAATTGAAAATTGCCTCCATCGGCCCG
>JBEKRA010000519.1:0-2027 GCA_049519195.1 Verrucomicrobiota bacterium | reverse complement strand
GTCCGGGTTGGCGGCCATGAGCGTCTGATGCGCCTCCAGGCTGGTGCGCGTGATTTCCTTCTGCGTGGGGCTGGCCAGTTCGGGCGTGCAGGATTCGGTAGTTCCCGGCAATTGCAGCGCGCCGGTTATGACTTTGAACAGCGGCAGCACGCCAAGATTTTCAAGCAATTCGGAAACGCGCGTGTTGGGGTTGGACAGTTCAATGTCGCACTTGCCGGGCGCGGCGTCGGGGCTGGTCTTCAAGCCAAATCCCGCCAGCACGCCCAGAAAGGTGCTGTCCATGAGCACGCATTCCGACAGGTCAACGATGAAGTGGCTGTAACCCTTCTGGCCTAATTCGCCAAGCAGGGTTTTGAAATCGGGACTGGACATGAAATTGGCGCGGCCCGCGATTTTCACGCAGGCAAAATCCTTGCCAACCAGCACTGACAATTTTGCGGATGGATTTGACATTCGATAAAAAAATTCAGTTTGCGACTGCTTGCCGCGCGACAATCTGCACCAGCGCCTGCTGCAAAACCAGTGCTTCGTCAAGCCCGCTGCCCACCAGCCGCTGATTGCAGCGCAGCAACAGGTCCATGGCCTGAACCAGTTCGCGCTGACTATATTTTTGAACCTGCGGCAGCGCTTTGTAAAGAACATAAGGGTTCAACGCCAGCGGGTTAAACCTCCTGTCCGCCGGCAATTTGTCGGCGGGAACGCCTGCAAGCCGGGCCTTGAACCGGTTGTAATCCATTTCCGGCTTGATCCAGCCCTCGCGCAGCATTTCCTTCAGCAGCAGGATCGCGCGGACCTTGGAAATCAGGCCGTAAAGCAGGCCGATTTCCGATTTCTTCGGGTCAAACTTGGTCTCCCACAATTCCTCGTCCAGCCGCCGCAGCAACCGCGGCAAATCGCGGTCGCCCAGCGCGTCGCCCAGCGCGAAGGCCCGCGCCGTTTTGTTCCGGGCGCAAATGGCGGCCACGTCGGCGAATTCAATTTTCTTCCGGTCGCCGGTGAACACGCAGAGTTTTTCAATTTCACTTTCAAGCTGCCGCGCGTTCGGACCGGCGCGGCTGACAAGTTCGGACAGCGCCTCCCCGGAAATTTCCTTTTTGCGCCCGCGAATGGCCGTTTGCGCCGCGACTTCCGCGCGCTCCACCCAGTCCCGGTCGTCCGCCGAAAGTCCGGCGAAACTTTCAACCGTCCCGATTTTGTCGAGCGTCTTGAAAAAGGTTTTGCGTTTGTCCACCTTGCCCGCGCTGATGAGCAGCCGGACGTTCTGCCATTTGAAAATTTTCAACTCTTCCGCCAGCTCCGCAATTGTCTCGGTGACGGCCTGCGCGGAGGCGGCGCGTTCGTCGCCGAGAAAATTGCAATCGCGCAGCCAGACGGCCTTGCCGGAACCGAAAAACGGCAGTGTTTGGAGGGCTTCGCGGAGTTTGGAGATGGCGGCAAGGGCGTCACCGCAGTTGGAAACCGTGGCTTCGATGATTTCGTGATCCATGCCGCCGAGTTCATCTCACCATTGCAGATAGATTTCCTTCGCGCGCTTCTTCACGGCGAATTCATCATCACCGCAGACGAGCGAGAGCGGGGGGGCTTTGACGGCGGGCATTTTATTCGGTCTCGGCGCCGCTCTCGTTGATCTTGTCCAGCACCTCGCTCATGTCCTCGACCTGTGCGAACAGCGGCGCGGAAACATAAATCGGTTTTTTCTGCGCGGCGGCGATGGCCAGACAATCGCTGGGCCGCGCGTCCACCTCGACGATTTTCCGCGCGACCTCGTTTTGCTGCTGCAAAATCAGCCGCGCGAAATAGGTGGAATTTTTCAAATCAGTGATGACGACGCGTTCGACGGCAATGCCGAAGCCCTGGAAAATCCGGTTGATAAGATCGTGCGTCAGCGGGCGCTCCTTCGGCGTCTGGCGCAGGAACATGCCGATGACCGCGCCCATTTGCGGCTCGACGTTGATGACAAAAACCTTTTCGTCGTTGCCGACAAACAGCGCGCAACCGCTGTTCGCGGGCAGGATTCCGCGAATCTG
>JBEKRA010000518.1:0-2029 GCA_049519195.1 Verrucomicrobiota bacterium | reverse complement strand
CATTCCTACGGCGTCGAAAAGCGATAAAACCGCATCGGATAAGCAGCATTGTTGGTGTCAGTGAACTGCCATGTGCCGCCGGGGGATGTCGTGACATTTGTGAAGATCGGCTGCCAGCTTGACGGCAAAGCGAGATTGGTTGTGGCCCAGATCCGGGTGGTGGCGTTTGGCAATCCGACAAAGCTTAATGTCATGCTGCCGTTCGACCCGTTGACGATGTTGGTGACCAGCGGAGTTACCACCGTAAGCGACGCAACGCTGCTCGTGACACTGCCAAATGCATTGGTGATGACCACAGAGTAACGCCCGGCTGACTGGGTCGTGAGATTGGACAGGGACAGGGCGGCAACGGGCGAAGGTGAAAAGAGCGGCGTGTTGGTGTTGAAATACCACTGGTAAATCAGCGGGGACGAACCCGATGCGCCCACCGTGAATTGCGCCGTTGACCCGGCCAGCGCCACCTGATTGGAGGGTTGCGTCCCGATCTGCGGGGCCGACCCGATGACACTCGTGTTAATCTGCACGTTTGTTGCGCCCGCGGACATTGAATATCCGTTGACGCTGACCTGTCCGGACAACAGATAAATTCCCGATGCCCCGCTGACATTGAACGAAAACACCCTTGGCTGGTTGTCGAGATATGGCCCCCAGCGAATCGCGCCGGCAATGGGATCCCAGACTCCATCGCCGGTCAAGTTGTAAGGCGTCAATCCAAACGGGATCGTTTCAACCACGGCGTAACAATTCACCGCGCCATGCGGCGTGGCCGTGAGGCTCACGGTCGGCTGGTAAGTTGCATTCCCGGCGACACTATTCGTCACCGCAACCGTGTTGGTGGTGAGAACCGGCACATATTCACCCACCGCCGCGACGCTTGGCGTCCAGCCGTTCGTGAACGCCACCGCGCGCAGCACGCTGGCCGACGCCAGCGGCACCGCGCCCGTGTAAGGCATCGAACCCGGCGTCGGCAGCGAACCGTCCAGCGTGTAGAAAATCACCGCGCCCGGCGTGGTGTCGGTGATGGTCACGCTCACCGGCAAATTGGACGCCGACGCCGGCAGCAGCACCGGTGTGGCCACCTGCGACGGCATCGTCGGAATCACTCCATTCACTCCGCCGGCGGCGATGACGAGGTTGGTTCCCGTCGCTTCAGTGCCGCTCACGCCGTCCACGCTCCATGACATTTTTGCGGGATAAGCGCCCGGCAATCCCACGGCCTGATAGCTCACCGAAAAAATATTCGTTCCGAAGAACGGCCCCCACAGCACGGCGTTGTTGCTGGCGACATAATTGCCGCCGGGCGAGATGCCGGTGGCACCGATGCCGGGGGCAAGAGTTTCAGTGATTGCGACACAGATCGCGTTGGTGCCGGGCGTCACGTTGAACGTGACCAGCGGCGATGCCGACGAATTTCCACTCACGCTCCGCGTCACCTGCGCATTGGCGGGGGACGCCGCCGGCCCATAAAACGCCGCCGCCGCGACGCTTGGCGTCCAGCCGTTCGTGAACGCCGCCGCGCGCAGCACGCTGGCGGTCGCGAGCGGCACCGCGCCCGAGTAAGGCGTTGAACTTGGTGTCGGCAGCGAACCGTCCAGCGTGTAGTAAATCACCGCGCCCGGTGTGGCGTCGGTGATGGTCACGCTCACCGGCACACTTGCGCCGCTGGGCGGAGAAAAGGCCGGCGTGGCCACCTGTGGCGGCATCGTAGGAATCACTCCATTCACTCCGCCGGCGGCGATGACGAGATTGGTTCCCGTCGCTTCAGTGCCACTTACGCCGTCCACGCTCCATGACATTTTTGCGGGATAAGCGCCCGGCAATCCCACGGCTTGGTAACTCACCGAAAAAGCATTTGTTCCAAAGAACGGCCCCCACAGCACGACGTTGTTGCTGGCAACGTAATTGCCGCCGGGCGAGATGCCGGTGGCGCCAATGCCAGGGGCAAGAGTTTCGGTGATGGCGACACAGATCGCGTTGGTGCCGGGCGTCACTTTGAACGTGACCAGCGGCGATGCCGACGAATTTCCAC
>JBEKRA010000517.1:0-2033 GCA_049519195.1 Verrucomicrobiota bacterium | reverse complement strand
CGAGCGACCTTGACCCGCGCGGGCGGCGCGAATTCAAGGCGCTGCTCCGGCGGATTCCCGCGACCAAGTTGATTGCGACGCACGACCTGGAACTGGTGGTGGAATTGTGTTCACGGGCGATTGTGCTGGACCGGGGTGAAATCGTGGCTGACGGAGCGACGGTGAAATTGTTGGACGATGAACCGCTGATGCTCGCCCACGGTTTGGAATGTCCGCACATTTTGCGGCACATTCATCCGCATTAACGCTTTCCGAATTTGCTTGCCAAAGACGGCTGTCAGGCGTCATTTTCCGACATGGCAGCAACGCGCAATTCAACATTCGACGATCCGTTCTATCAGCCGGCGGATGAGTTTTTCCCTGCAAACAACAAAATCGGCCTGACGTTCGACGACATCACGCTGGCCACGCTGTATTCGGAAATTCTCCCGCGCGACACGCAGCTCGACACGCAGCTCGCGGAAAATCTGCACCTGCACATCCCGGTCATCTCCGCCGACATGGACACCGTGACCGAATCGCGCATGGCCATCGCCATGGCCCTCAACGGCGGCCTCGGCCTCATCCATTACAACATGCCGGAACGCCAGCAGCTTTCCGAGGTCAGCCGCGTGAAAAACCATGTCCACGGCTTGATCCAGGAACCCATCCAGGTTTCGCCGGAACAATTCATCGGCGACGTGCTGGCGCTCATCGAACAAAAAAAATTCGGCTTCAGCACGTTTCCTGTCGTGGACGGAAAGGGAAAACTGGCAGGACTGCTTTCCGGCCACGTCGTCAAGCCGCGTTACGCCGGAAAGAAAGTTTCCGAGGCGCTCACGCCGCGAGCGCAGGTTCACACCATCACGAAAAAGGAGCTTGGCAGGGACCCGATCGCCCGCGCCGACAAATTTTTCACCGAGCACATCGGCATCCACAAGCTGCTCGTGGTGGACGACGACGACCATCTGCACGGTCTCATCACGATGAGCGACGTGGAGCGCATCACGCAGGAACGCAAGGCGCAGTTCAAGCCGGCTCGCGACGCGCGCTTCCACCTGATTTGCGGCGCGGCGGTCTCGACCACGCGCAACGCGTTTGGCGAACTGGATCGCGAACGGATTCTGAACCACGTTGGCGCGCTCGTGGAACGGGGCGTGGATGTCGTGGCGGTTTCCACCGCGCACGGCCATAGCAAAGGCGTTGGCGAAACCGTGAAGGTTCTGCGCGACGCGTTTCCGAAACTCCCCCTCATTGCCGGCAACGTCACCAGCGCGGCGGGCGTGGAATATCTCGCCGACTGCGGCGCGAACGCCATCAAGATCGGGCAGGGGCCGGGTTCGATTTGCACCACGCGCATCGTCGCGGGCGTCGGCATCCCGCAAATGACGGCGCTCTACGTCTGCTCGCGCGCGGCGGCGAAGAAAAAAGTCGCGCTTCTCGCCGACGGCGGCATCACAAAATCCGGCGACATCGTTAAGGCGTTGACGCTGTCGCAGGCGGTGATTTGCGGCGGCATTTTTGCCGGGTGCAACGAGGCGCCGGGCGAGGTCGTGGAAATCAGCGGCAAACTTTACAAGCAATACCGAGGCATGGGCAGCCTGTCGGCGATGAAGGCCGGCTCGGCGGCGCGTTACGGCCACGAAAAAAATCCCGCGCAGAAGGTCGCGCCTGAAGGCGTCGAGGCGCTCAAGGAGGCTTGCGGCTCGGTGGACCGCGTTCTGGCACAGCTCATCGGCGGCATCCAGAGCGGCATGGGTTATCTCGGCGCAAAAGACCTCGAACAACTCCGGCAGAAGGCGCGTTACATTCGCGTCAGCCCCGCCGGCCAGCGCGAAGCCGCACCGCACGACGTCGTGGAGTTGAAGACCGGAAGTTAGTCAGTGGTCAACAGTCAGTGGTCAGTAGCACTGAAGATTATGAGCAGGACACATTTTGAAAATCTTCGGGTCTACAAGTTGTCTGAGGAATTAGCCGATGAGATTTGGACAATTGTGATCCGATGGGATGCGTTCGCCAAAGACACAGTCGGCAAGCAAATCGTGCGGAGCGCC
>JBEKRA010000516.1:0-2043 GCA_049519195.1 Verrucomicrobiota bacterium | reverse complement strand
TGGCGGCTACTTCGATCGCCCGCCGCGCCCACCCGGCCAGTTCCTGCGGTTGCTCCAGCACGTCCGGCGGCACTTCGTGGTAGCTCATCGTCATCACCTTGCCCTTGGACTCGTAGGTGAACGGCCCCATGCCGCGCGCCGTGTAATCCTCCTGCGATGCCGCGTCCGTTTTGAAGAACAGCCGGCCTTCGTCCAGAATCCCGAAGAAATGTTCGCCGGAATAAAGCCCGTGTGCGCCAAACATTGCCTTCGCGCGCACGTCCGGCAAGGCGCTCAACTGGTCCAGCACGAATTCCTTGAACGAGTCGTCAGGCATGATGTGATAGATGCATCTGCTTTTCCTTCTCCTGGGTGTCTTTCAAGGCGAGCGTGGCGATTTGTCATTCGTTTGCATCGTTGCCGGGGTTGTCAACCGCACCTCCGGCGGTTTCCATGGCGAATAATCGGCGGGTAGTTCAAAGAGCGCGGCGTCCACGGGTTCGACCTTGGCCGAGATGAGTGTGGTGGTGACCTTGCGACCGCCGGAGGCTTTCTCGGCCTTTACGACCATGCCCGGAAGAAGGCTTAATTTCGGCTGCGCGTCTTTGTGCGGGCCGGAAGCGTCGAACCGATCCAGCTTGGCGAGTTCAGGCCTGATGGATTCGTAATCGGGAAAGTTCGTGGCCACCCACAGGGTTTCGGTCAGGCCGTTGGGGCCGGACCATGTGTAAATCTCGGTGTCATAACCGCCCACCGTCGCGGTTGTGCCGGTGTCCACGGCTCTGGCTGGTGTATCGCTCATTTCGTTGGTGCCGGGCGGCGTTTTTCTTTCCGCCTCCATTTGTTGGCGAATCTCCGCCCCGGAACGTTTCAGGAAGGATTTCCCCTGGGGAAACAAGGTCATGGAATCGCGCGTGTTCAAATCAATGATCACACTGAAGACGTAACCGTCCTTGTCGCGCTGGTCCATGCGCATCTTGTCGCCATGCACCTTCAAGGTGATATGGTCGGTAGCAGTCGCGCTGCTGGATTGCTGCTCCATGACCAAATCCGCCCGCGCCGCAACGAGCGGGGCAATCAGCGCGGCGAAGATGAAGATGGGTTTCTTCACCCGCGCGCTCAACTGGCGCGGCACAAATTCTTTGAACAAGTCGTCAGGCATGGAAACAGACTAAACGCAAAGTCGCGGAGCCGCAAAGCACAAGTGTCGGAGCGCGGTTTGTCCCAAACCGCAGCGGCTCCGAATGTTTGCAAAACCCTGGATTTCCGGTTAAATCTCCGCCATGCCTGAAATGCGCCGTTCCGGTCCGCCGCACAATCCCGGCGTGCGTGAACTCGTTTCGGGCAAGCGCCAGTCATCGCCTCCGAATCGCGAAGACGCCATGCTCGGTTTTCGTGGCTGGAACGAGCGCGGTTATCTGCCGCACCGCGACGAACCCGGACTCACGCAATTCATGACCTTTCATCTTGCCGATTCTTTTCCGGCTACGCTGCGTTCCGAATGGGAGGCGTTGCTCAAAATTGAAGATGACCGTGACTGCCGCCGGCAACTGGAAGCCTACCTCGACCGTGGTCGCGGTGACTGCCATCTGCGTCGAACGGATGTCGCCAAGCTGGTTGAAGATGCTTTCCGGTTCTACCACGGACGATGGTATAACCTGCTCGCCTGGGTTGTCATGCCCAACCACGTTCATTTGCTTGTCAAAACAGGCAATACATCGTTGTCTAAAACTGTCAAGGAACTGAAGCGATACACCGCCCGTGAGGCGAATAAAATTCTTCAGCGAACCGGCGCGTTCTGGGCCGAAGACTATTTTGACACTTATATGCGCGACACGGCGCATGAATTAAAAACCCGGCGTTATATCGAAAATAATCCGGCCAAGGCATTGCTCGTTCGTGAGCCTAAGGAATGGCCCTGGAGCAGTGCTCGATTTTGTGATGAGCATGGCGTGCTTCACCTGTGACGGAGCGCGGAATGTCTCATTCCGCAGCGCGTGAATACGAGGTGAACGGTTGAAATATTTCAAGCCGTGTGAAAGTTCGTTGCCGCTGCGGTTTGGG
>JBEKRA010000515.1:0-2048 GCA_049519195.1 Verrucomicrobiota bacterium | reverse complement strand
GGGCTGATTGTCGCTGGCGGTGGAGAAAATTTCCGATTTGCGCGTCGGGATGGTTGTGTTGCGCTCGATGAGCTTGGTGAACACGTTGCCGAGCGTTTCGATGCCCAGCGACAAAGGCGTCACGTCGAGCAGGAGCACGTCCTTGACCTCGCCCTTAAGCACGCCGCCCTGGATTCCGGCACCGACGGCGACGACTTCGTCCGGGTTCACGCCCTGATGCGGCGGTTTGTTGACGAGTGAATGTGCGGTCTCGACTACTTTCGGCATGCGGGTCATGCCGCCGACCAGCACCAGCTCGTCAATTTTCGCGGCTTCTAGGTCCGCGTCCTTCAAGCAGGCTTTCACCGGCGCGATGGTGCGCTCGAACAGTTTGTCAGTGAGCTGCTCCATCTTGGCGCGCGTGAGCGATTTCTGGATGTGCTTCGGGCCGCTGGCGTCCGCCGTGATGAACGGCAGGTTGATGTCGTATTGCTGCGAGCTGGAAAGGGCGATCTTGGCCTTCTCGGCCTCTTCCTTGATGCGCTGGAGCGCGTCGGGCTGCTTGCGGAGATCCATGCCGGAATCGCGTTTGAATTCGTCGAGAATCCAATCCATCAGCAGGTTGTCCCAGTCGTCACCGCCCAAATGCGTGTCGCCATTGGTAGCCTTGACTTCAAAAACACCGTCGCCAATTTCGAGAACGGAAATGTCGAACGTGCCTCCGCCCAGGTCATACACGGCGATTTTCTCGTCCTTCTTTTTGTCGAGGCCGTAGGCGAGCGACGCGGCGGTCGGCTCGTTGATGATGCGGAGCACTTCAAGGCCGGCGATGCGGCCGGCATCCTTGGTGGCCTGGCGTTGTGAATCGTTGAAATAGGCGGGAACGGTGACGACGGCCTGCGTGATTTTCTCGCCGAGGCGCATTTCGGCGTCGGTCTTGAGCTTGGCGAGAATCATCGCGGAAATTTCCGGCGGCGAATAGCGCGTCGTTTTGCCGTCCACTTCCACTTCCACGGCGGCGTCGCCGTTGGACGCCTTGACGACCTTGTAAGGCACGCGTTTGATTTCCTCCGACACCTCGTCGAATTTGCGGCCCATGAAGCGCTTGATGGAATAGACGGTGTTGCGCGAGTTGGTGACTGCCTGGCGCTTGGCCGCGTCGCCGACGATGCGCTCGCCGCTCTTGGTGAACGCGACGACGGACGGCGTGGTGCGCTTGCCCTCGGAATTTTCGAGGACGAGCGGTTCGCCGCCTTCCATGACCGCCATGCAGGAGTTCGTCGTGCCTAAATCAATGCCTAATACTTTTGCCATAAAAATTAAAAAATGGTTGTCTGTCTTGTGTTTCCGCGCAATTTCGGTGCCGTAACTGTAAAAATGCCAAAAGCATCGAAAACAAAGGCTGACATTGGAGTTTAGAGAATTTGGATAAAATCCGAAACTGCGCCAAAGGCGACACTTTGGCACAGTCCGGTGGCGCTTGGCGCAAATCGCGTGGCGCAGTCGGTTTGGTGGGGCGAGGCTACTGACGAGCCGGGCAACTGGGAAAAGTTAGTTCAGCAAACGGCTCGCGGGGACGCCCGCCCCACCAATTACTTGCTCCCCGGTTTGACCACCGGAATCGCCGCCAAGTCCGGGGGCAATTTGTCCGGGGCAAATGCCTCGACTTGGAGCGCAAGCAGGCTCGCGAAGGGCACGCCGAAATTCACCGCGCCGTTTGAGCGGTCCACAATCGCCGCCACGCCGGCGACGTTTCCACCTTGTGCGCGGACGATGTCAATTGTCTCCTGCACGCGGCCGCCCTTGGTCACCACATCCTCGACGACGAGGATTTTTTCGCCGGGCGCGATTTTGAAACCGCGCCGCAACACAAGTTTTCCATCCTCCTTTTCCGAAAAAATGAACCGCACGCGAAGTTGCCGCGCCACTTCCTGTCCAATGACCAGTCCGCCGAGCGCGGGTGCGATGACGGTGACGGCGCCGAGCTGGCGGGCTTTGTCCGCCAGCGCGCGGCCGATTTTTTCGACGACGGGCATTTGCTGGAGCGCGAGGGCGCATTGAAAGTATTG
>JBEKRA010000514.1:0-2050 GCA_049519195.1 Verrucomicrobiota bacterium | reverse complement strand
TGAGCGGTTATGTCTGGAGCGCGAACTGCGGCTGGATTTCCTTGAGCAACGCCGTGGCTTATGTGCAGACGGACACGATTTTTGCGGGCGCGCTCGACTCCAACGGGCTGCCCATCGCGTGGGAATTGCAAAACTTCGGCCGCACCGGCGTTGACCCGGATGCCGACCCGGATGGCGACGGCATGTCCAACAAGCAGGAATACCTCGCGGGCACCGACCCGAACGACGCCAATGACAATCTGCGAATCACCGCCGTCACACACGGGACGCTTGCGCCCGCTTACACGGCGCTCCAGTGGACCGCCAAGCCGACGCGCTTCTACGCGATTCAACAAAGGAACGCGCTTGATGCAGGGTCGGTTTGGACGGATTTGTTTGTGCTTCCCGATGCTGGCGCCGGCAATGCCGGTTTTGAGGACGCCACCAATCAGAATTTCTACCGCATCCGCGCCTTCCGCCCGCTGACGCCTTGAGCGGCTTCAACATTTCAGCATTTCCGCTTTCTGCTTTCCATCGCATCTTGAAACATGCGATCTCTGTTTTTTTTTGTTCTTCGCGCCCTTTGTGGTTAAATTTTTCGCATGAACGTCACCATCCGCGGCCGCACGCAACATTATCGCACCGTCGCCTTTGATCGCGGCGCGAACGCCGTCCTGCTTGTCGAACAACGGCTGCTCCCGCACGAATTCAAAATCGCCGCCACCAGGAATTTCCGCGAAACCGCCGGGGCCATTCGTGACATGATTGTGCGCGGCGCCGGCGCAATCGGCGCGGCGGCGGCCTACGGCCTCGCACAGGGCGCGCTCGCGTTTCGCGGCAATGATTTGAAGAAATTCTCCCGCCACGTCGAAGCCGTTTATCAAACGCTCAAGACAGCGCGGCCAACCGCCGTTGATCCCGTCAACGCCATGAACGGCGTTCTCACCGCCATGCGCGCCGGACAAACGGTCGAAGAACAGCAATCACTCGCGCTTGCCGCCGCCGAGGAGTTTTCAAACGAAGACGTCCGGCACTGCGAAGAAATCGGGAGGCACGGCGTGAAATTGATCCGCAACGGCATGAAAATCCTGACGCACTGCAACGCCGGCTGGCTCGCCTTTGTGGACATCGGCACCGCCACCGCGCCGATGTATGCCGCGCAGGCCCAGGGCAAAAAATTCCACGTCTTCTGCGACGAAACCCGTCCGCGCTCGCAGGGCGCCACGTTGACCGCGTGGGAACTTGCCCAACAGAAAATTCCCCACCAAATCATCGCCGACAACGCCGCCGGCCATTTGATGCAGCGCGGCGAAATTGATCTGGTCATCGTTGGCAGCGACCGCACGCTGGGCCGCACCGGCGAAGTGACGAACAAGATCGGCACCTACACCAAGGCGGTGCTGGCCGCGCGGCACAAGATTCCGTTTTACGTGGCGATACCGCTTTCGACGATTGACTGGAATTTGAAGCGTGGCTTCGACATCCCAATTGAGGAGCGCTGTGAAAGCGAGGTGCTTGGCGCGTGGGGAGTTCCTTGGAATCTCAAATCTCAAATCTCAAATCCGAAATTTCAACATGTCCGCGTGGCCAACCCGGCGAGCGGTGCGCGCAATCCGGGATTCGACGTGACCCCGGCGGAGTTGATCACCGGCATCATCACGCCGGCTGGAATTTTCAAACCGGGGGAACTCTGGGCGCGCCGGCGCGAATTGGGTTTCGTCCAGTGAATCGTTTTGCGGTGAAACTTGAACTTGCTTCGGGCGCAAAACGAATTAACCTTATGATTCCGTGTGGCGGGGTAGCCAAGTGGTAAGGCAGGGCTCTGCAAAAGCCTCATCCGTCGGTTCGATTCCGACCCTCGCCTCCAGCTCTGGCTGCTTGAGCAGCAAAGAATTGGGAGACTCGGAAAGCCAATGGCTAACGGTTTGGCTAACAATTATTTGTCCCTTTTTGGCTTCCGGCAGACAATAAGATTGAAGGTTTGAACAAATTCAGCCGCCTGGCGCGTCCTTCCTGAAAACAGCGGGGAAGGCCGCCGGTTATAATTCTTCATTTTTTTTGTAACTGTTTT
>JBEKRA010000513.1:0-2050 GCA_049519195.1 Verrucomicrobiota bacterium | reverse complement strand
TCCGCCCGAAAATCTCCACGCTGAATGCGCCGATGGCCGGGCCGAAAATGAAGCCGAGTCCGAATGCCATGCCGATGAGGCCCATGCGCGCGGACCGTTTTTCCGGCGGCGTGATGTCCGCGATGTAGGCGGAGGCAACGGACAGGTTCGCGCCGCAGATGCCGGCAAAGACGCGCGAAATGAGAATCCAAACCAGGCCGGTCGTGCCGTTCATGCCGGACGCGACCGCGAATAGCGCGTAGGAACCCGCCGCGCCGAGGTTGCTGATGAGCATGACCGGGCGGCGTCCGATGTGGTCGGACAGTTTGCCCCACGCGGGCGCGAAGAGAAACTGCATGGCGGAGAACGATGCGATGATGCCGCCGATGATGAGGCCCTTGGCGCTGAAGTCGGGACGGAAATTGTCCTCGGCGTAACCGGGCAGCAGAGGCAGCACGATGCCAAAACCGATCAGGTCAATGAAGACCGACAGGAATATGACGAGCAACGATGGTTTGCGACTCATTTAAGATCGGCGAAGCCTAGCGGTTGCGGGCGTGATTGACAAAGTGTTTAAGCGCGCGTCCATCGGGGAAATCATCCGCGGAAAAATCAGGCGGCGT
The DNA here is from genome assembly GCA_049519195.1 of Verrucomicrobiota bacterium. Taxonomy (GTDB): domain Bacteria; phylum Verrucomicrobiota; class Verrucomicrobiia; order Limisphaerales; family UBA11358; genus UBA11358. The sequence continues at coordinate 1,448 of JBEKRA010000513.1, read as the reverse complement.
CGAGCGCGGTTTGAATTATCTCTGTCCCGCCTGCAAAAAATTCTTCCGCCACGTTGATCCCGCCATGCGCACGATGGCGCGGCTCCTGCGAACCAACCAGGCGCCCGCGCGAATCATGGAAATGCCGGCAGCCTCATCATGAAATTTTGCCGCTTTGAACAATAATAATCAAACCAGCTCCTTTACCTTCTGCGCCTGCGATTTATCCGGCAGTATAATTCGCAGGCCCCGTCTCTCTTCGGCGTTTGCGAATGGCCCAAATCGTCAGCGTCGGGATGGCCACGACTATCAACAGCACGACGGTCAGGCTGATGAGCCAATGCCGGCGCACCCAAGACGGACTGGGCAGCGTCGTTACGGATAAATCATCAAACCGCGCGTCGCCGGACGTCCATGGACTAAAAATGTTGCACGTCACCCAAATGTCCGCCGTGACCGTCCGCGCGCCTTTGGGAAACCGGATGCCGGTGGCGTTCTTCAACGCCCGGAGGTTGGCGAACGTCGCCGTTTTGTAGCCAGTCATTTCCGAATCGCCGCTGCTCGAACCGAGCGGGATGTAGTGCTGGCCCAGAAAGTTCGTGCCCGTCTCATCGAAGAAACGGAAAAATACGGCAATGTTGTCACCGGCGTTGACCTTGCCCGGAAATTTGTAGGCGAAGGAAAAGGTCATCGGCTCGGTCCCGCCCGCCGCCGGGCCGAGCTTGAAAAGCTGTGACCGCCAGTCCGCACGGTTTGTCTCGCCGGCGGTTTTGTTGCCGAGGGTGAAATCGTTGTTGCCACGGTTCGGATCCGAATTGTCAACGAACAGGTATGCTGCGTCATTGGTTCCGAAATACCATTGGTCGCCCTGCTCCGCCCCGCCATCCGGAGGTCCGAGCAAAATCTGTTTCGGGTCGGACCAAGCGGAAATCGTCGCAACGAACAGGACGGCCACCATGGAAACGGCTTTGCGGCAAGAGGGATTTTTTGCCATGCCCGCAGCCTAATCAATCGCCCTGCTTGCGTCAATCAGCGCAATCTGCGGCTAGATCAGTCTCTTCAACCTCGCGTCCTCACCCATTCGCCTGACCAGCTCCTTGACCTTCTGCGCCTGCGATTTGTGCGCCAGCAACACCGCGTCATCCGTCTGCACCAGAATGGAATCGCGCAGGCCGACCACGGCGATGGGCGTGCGGTTTTTCGTCCGGGCGTCGTAAATGATGTTCCGCGCGGCGTCCACGGGGATGAAATCCGCCACGGCGGCGTTGCCTTCGGCGTCCTGCTTGAGATGACGCGCCAATGCCGGCAACGCGCCGAGGTCGTCCCACTCGAATGCGCCGTCGGCCACGATGACGTTCTGCGCCTTTTCCATCAGCGCGAAATCAATCGAGATTTTTTTGATGTCCGGGTATTCCTTCGCCAGCACTTTTGCCAGCTTCGCCGGATTGTTGGCAACCTTGAACCAGCGC
>JBEKRA010000512.1:0-2054 GCA_049519195.1 Verrucomicrobiota bacterium | reverse complement strand
GCGCGTGCGCTTTTACGAAGGCATCGGGCTTTCGCGCGAGACGCTCGGTTTTCATCATCAGACGCCGGCGGAACTTGCGCATTATGCCCGCGCCTGCACGGACATTTTGTTCAAGTTTCCGTTCAGCAAAAAGGACGAGCAGGGCAACGTGGCCGGCGACGAACTGGAAGGCATCGCAGCGCGCAGCGATTTCGATTTGAGCCAGCACGCGCGTTTTTCCGGCAAGCCGATGGGCGTGTTCGACGACGAACTCCGCGCGGCGTGGGCGAAACTGCCGAAAGAAAAACAGGATGAGCTTTGGAAACGTTATTACGAGAACCGGAAAAAATATCTGACGAAGATGGCGAAGCCGGAGGAAACCCCGGAACAAATCCAGAAGCAGGCCACCGACGACGCGAACGGCCTGGCGAAGGGCCAATACATCCCTCACGTCATTGAGCCGAGCGCGGGTGTGGACCGTCTCATTCTTGCGCTCATCGCGAACGCCTATTCCGAAGTCACCAAGACCGACGACAAAGGCAAAAGCGAGACGACGGTCGTGATGAAATTTCACCCGCGCGTCGCGCCGATCAAGGCCGGCGTCATGCCGCTGCTGAAGAACAAGCCGGAACTCGTCAAAAAGGCGCTCGAAATCCGTGATTTGCTGCGCCCGTGGATGAACGTGTTTTACGATGAGGCCGGTTCGATCGGCCGCCGTTACGCGCGCCAAGACGAGGCCGGCACGCCGTTCTGCGTGACGGTTGATTTCGACACGCTCGGCGAGAAGCCGGAATTGAAGGACACGGTGACCATCCGTCATCGCGACGACGGCAAACAGGAACGCATCGCCATCGGCGAATTGCTGAACTGGTTGCTGGCCAGAATCCGTTGAACGCGCCAACCCGCCATGAATCAGTCAACCCGCATTTCCTACGTGATCATGGCGGCCTTGTTGGTCCTGTCGGCCTGTTTGCATCTGGGGACGCTGCTGCTCACGGCGCTGTTTGGTTATTTCGCGCTGCGAGCATTCAGCTTTGGACGGAGCAAATTTCTGGGGTTGACCATTTACCTCATCGCGGTCGCCACGATTGGGACAGGGGTCATTTATTTTTCCCGTCAGGTTTACGTCGCGTTGCCGCAAATCGCCGACACGTCCATCCCCGCAGTGGTCGGCTTTGCGGAGAAGAACGGAGTGGAATTGCCGTTCACGGATTACGAAAGCCTGAAGACCGTCGCGGTGCAGGACGCCAAGGAAGGCATCGCGAGCGTGGGCCGATACGTGCGCGCGGCGACGTTTCAATTTGTCCTGTTGGTGGCGGGATTGGTGGTGGCGGCCAGCCTCTTCCTGAACGTCACGTGGGGCACTGAAGCCGACGCTCGAATGCCGCGCGACAGTCTTTACGCGACCGTCGTAAGTGAACTGGTCACCCGCTTCAAGACTTTTTTCCAAAGCTTCGCCAGGGTCATCGGCGCGCAAATCATCATTTCCATCATCAACACCGGCCTGACGGCGGTGTTTCTGGTTGCGGCGGGTTATCACTTCACGGCGGTGCTGGTCGCGCTCACGTTTTTGTGCGGGCTGCTCCCGATTGTCGGCAATCTCATCAGCAACACCCTGATTGTCGGCGTCGGCTTCACCGTGTCGCCGAAGACGGCCCTGATGGCGCTGATCTTTCTCGTGGTGATCCACAAACTGGAATATTTCCTCAACAGCAAAATCATCGGCGACCGCATCAAAACCCCGATTTGGTTGATGCTGATCAGGCTGGTGCTGGGGGAAAAACTGATGGGCATTCCAGGAATGATTCTCGCGCCGGTAGTCCTGCATTACATCAAGGTGGAGGCTTCCCAGAACAAGGCGGCCACCGGCCAGCCGGAAGCGGCCAAAACGCCGGCCCGCTGACGACGCTATTGAATTGAGCGATGGTCAATGAGGTTAACATGCCGACGGTAAAAAAGCGCGCGCCGACGCTGTATTTCATCGTCGCGATCAAATTGATCAAAGGCGTGGCGCTGTTGCTGGCGGCGGTGGGAATTTTCTCGCTGGTCGGAAAAGATTTGAGTGATTTGTTCGA
>JBEKRA010000511.1:0-2056 GCA_049519195.1 Verrucomicrobiota bacterium | reverse complement strand
GGGCTACGCCGTCACCGCCGTGCTGCTGCTGGGCCAATGTGTCTGGCCGGTGCTGGCGGCCACCATGATCGGCGGTTTGCTCGCCGGCGGCATCCAGACCCGCTTTCGCACCACCTCGGATGTGCTGGGCGTCAATTGGGAAAGACTCAGCCCGGTGGAGGGCTTCAAACGGGTTTTCTCCCGCAGCGCCGCTGTCAAGACGGGCATCGGCATTGTCAAACTTTCCGTGGTCATCACCCTCTGTTTCAACGTCACCAAACAGGTGCTGGAGGACCCTATTTTTCACTCCTCGGTGGACTTGGCAAGGATTGCCGGGTTCATGGCAGATTCTGCCTTCCGCATCATCACGCAAGCCGCGCTGGCGCTGGTGGTTTTGGCGGCGGTGGATTACGGCTACCAATTTTGGAAGACCGCCCAGGACCTCAGAATGACCAAGCAGGAACTCAAGGATGAAAGCAAACACACCGAGGGCAACCCCCAGGTCAAGGCCCAACAGCGCCGCCGCCGCCTCGCCATGACCAAGCGCAAGATGCTTGCGGAAGTGCCTAAGGCTGATGTGGTTGTGACGAATCCAACCCATATCGCCGTGGCCCTGCGCTACGACAAAAAAACCATGAAAGCCCCCGTCATCGTGGCCAAGGGCACCCGCCTCAACGCCCTGCGCATCCGGGAAATCGCCCGCCAGCACCAGGTGCCCATCGTGGAAAACAAGCCCCTGGCGCGCCTCATGTTCAAATATGGCCGCGTGGGTGGCGAGATTCCTGCTCAGTTTTACGCCGTGGTGGCCGAAGTGCTGGCGTGGGTCTATCGCGTCAACGCCTATCGCTACTACCGCGAACAGAGTCAAAACTAACGATTGAAGCCATGCCGCAAGCCAAGTCCAAATCCAATCTGAGCCGGTTGTTCAAGCAGGGCGACATCGTCCTGGTGGCGGGGTTGTTCGGGACGGTCTTGTTGATGATCCTGCCGATCCGTCCCTTCTTCCTCGACGCCTTCCTGGCGGTCAGCATCGCCCTGTCGCTGCTCATCCTCCTTTCCATTCTCTACGTCAAGGAGCCGGCCGAGTTCAGCGGCTTTCCCACCCTGCTGCTTTTTATCACCCTTTACCGCCTCTCGCTCAATATCGCTTCCACGCGGCTCATTCTGCTCAACGGCTATGCCGGCCACATCATCGAAACGTTCGGCAATTTCGTCGTGCGCGGCAATTATGTCGTCGGCCTGGTCATCTTTTTGATTCTGGCCCTGATCAATTTTATCGTCATCACCAAGGGCGCCGGCCGCATCGCCGAAGTGGCGGCCCGCTTCACCCTCGACGCCATGCCGGGCAAACAGATGGCGATTGACGCCGAACTCAACGCCGGCATCATCAACGAAACCGAGGCCCGCCAGCGCCGGCGCAAGGTCGAGCAGGAAGCCGATTTTTACGGGGCGATGGACGGCGCCAGCAAGTTTGTCCGCGGCGACGCCATCGCCGCCATTTTGATCACCCTCATCAATATCCTGGGCGGTTTTGCCATCGGCATTATGCAAAAGGGCATGTCCGTCAACGAGGCCCTCCAGCGTTTCACCTTGCTCTCCATCGGGGACGGCCTGGTCTCGCAGATTCCCGCCCTCATCACCTCCACCGCCGCCGGCATCCTCGTCACCCGCGCCGCCGCCAAGGAGGAACTGGGCAAGGAACTCACCCGGCAATTGCTGGCCTTTCCCAAAGTGCTGGTCATTTTGACGGTGATGCTGGCGACTTTTGCCGTTTTGCCGGGGCTGCCCATCTTGCCCTTCCTTGGCCTGGCCGCCCTCTCGGGCATGCTCGCTTATCAACTGCATGGCCAGGAACCTTTCCTCAAGCCCGGCGAAACCGGCGCCGAAACCTCCGGCGCCTCGGTGGCCAGGACCTCCGCCGCCGCCAGCGCCGGCGACAAACTGGAGAATCTCCTCTCGGTGGATGCCCTGCAAATCGAACTGGGCTTCGGCCTGGTCGGCCTGGCCGACACCCGCAAGGGCGGCGACCTGCTTGAGCGCGTCACCGGCGTGCGCAAAACCTTCGCCCAGGAAATGG
>JBEKRA010000510.1:0-2058 GCA_049519195.1 Verrucomicrobiota bacterium | reverse complement strand
TTGGTGAACAAATGCAGCGCGCCGATGCCGAGGTCGAAGCCGTCGAGCATCGCGTAGCCGGTGAACAGCACGCCGACGAGGATGAACCAGATGGTGTTGAGATCGAAGTGCATGGTGATGATTATTTTTCGGGCTGCGCCAGCTTGCCGGACGGCTTCAAATCCGCGTCGTCCGGCCCGTGCTGGATTTTGTCGTTGAGCAGATAAATGAAAACCGCGAACAGCAGGAAATAAATGAACGTGAACAGAATCAGCGACGACAGGACAACATTTGCCCGCAGGATTTTGGAAAGACCTTCCGGCGTTCGCATTTCATGCCAGACAATCCACGGCTGGCGGCCGACCTCGGCGGCGAACCAGCCGAGCTGGTTGGCAATTTCCGGGCCGAGCACGGAGAAAACCAGAATCCACAGCAGCCAGCGCCGCGATGGCAATCAGCGTGAAGCCGATTGCGACCATGCCGTGGAAAAATTGGAAGGACGCCTGCACCGGCGGGCGGTCCTTGGGCGCGAAGGCATCCAATCCGGTCACGGTGGCGTGCGTGTCGTTGAAGGCGAGAAAACTCAACATGCCGGGAATTTCGACGTTGAACAGAAAACCTTCATTCTTCTCGTCCACCCAGCCCACCAAGGTCAGCGGGGCGTTGGCGCGCGTCGTATAACGCCCTTCAAACGCGGCGAGCTTGGCCGGCTGGTTTTTCGCCACGCCCTGCGCGCTGACGTGGCCGCTGACCGCCTGCAGCAGCGACGCGACGAGCGCCACGCCCAGTCCGACCTTCAACGACGCGCGGGCGAACTCCTGATGTTTCTTTTTCAGCAGATACCACGCGCTCACGCTCACGACGAGAAACGCCCCCGTCTGCCACGCGCCGCAAACCGTGTGGAACAACCGCTCCATCGAGGACGGATTGAAAACGACCTGCCAGAAATCTGTGATTTCCGCCCGCGCCACTCCGTTGTGGGTCACGATGTGATAGCCCGCCGGCGTCTGCATCCACGAATTCGCCACGACAATCCACACCGCGCTCAAGTGCGCGCCGAGACAGACCATGCACGTCGAGAAAAAGTGCATTTTGCGGCCGACCTTGTCCCAGCCAAACAGCAGCACGGCGAGAAAACTGGATTCGAGAAAGAACGCAAAAATGCCCTCCGCCGCCAGCGCGCTGCCGAACACGTCGCCGACGAACCGCGAATACGCCGCCCAGTTCGTGCCAAACTCGAATTCCATCACGATGCCCGTCGCCACGCCGATGGCGAACGTGAGCGCGAACACGCGCGTCCAGAACCGCGTCATCTGGTGGTAGAGCGGATTGCCGGTCTTGAGCCACAGCAACTCCATGTGGACGAGCATCAGGCCAAGGCCGATGCTCAACGGCGGATAGAGGTAATGAAACGCGACCGTCGCGCCGAACTGAATTCGTGAAAGCGTTAGGACATCCATAAGTCAAATCGCACACATATTTCTACAGAAATCAAACCGGTGTTCAATCTTTGTTTTTTTTGGCATTGTTTTTTTTGGCAGCCCCGGGAGCGCCGGCGTGTTGTGTTGGAGTTCACGCTTTAGCGTGCATCGAGGAACAATCTAAAGCTTGAACTCCAACACGCCGGCGCTCTCGGGTTTGCGCCGGCTGAAAATCATTTGCAGCCTCCGCGCCCTTTGTTAAGCTGCAACCAGCTTGGGAAAGTTATGAAACATTGGATTTCCATCGCGGTTGCCGGAATGGCCTTGGGCGCGGCGGTTCAAGCTTCGCAAGTGGGGCTGATCAAGATTGACGGCGCCATCGGCCCGGCCACGGCCAATTACGTTTCCCGCGCAATCAACGTGGCCGCGGCCCAGGGCGACGAGTGCCTCATCATCCAGCTTGCCACGCCGGGCGGTCTGGCCATTTCCATGGACAACATCACCGAAAAATTTTACGCCTCCCAGGTGCCGATAGTGGTCTATGTCACCCCGGAAGGCGCAATGGCTGCCAGCGCGGGCTGCTATATTACGCTGGCGGCGGACGTTGCGGTCATGGCGCCCCACACCACCATCGGAGCGGCGCATCCCGTCGAACTTG
>JBEKRA010000509.1:0-2058 GCA_049519195.1 Verrucomicrobiota bacterium | reverse complement strand
TCATAATACATCTTCCCGTCATGCTTCCAATGCATCCCAAAGATGAATCGCTCTCGCAGCATGTCGCTTAATTAGTTGGTTCGCTCCGGTGGGTCAAGCCGGATGCTCTGACCGTAGCGCTGTAGGCGCGGCATATTTGTAGAATGTCCGCATGAAAATCCAGCAAGCTCCGTAGGAGCGGCATATTCGGATGATGCCGCTCCTGAACGGAGCTTTTGATAAATTGATTTCACGAGCTACAAAAATTTCGCGCCTACGGCGCTGGCGGAGATTTGATGCAACCACTCCTCCGCCAGTTCGTTCGTCAGGTTCTTTTCGCGCGCAGCACGGCCATGCCGACGACCGGCGGATGTGAGTTAATGGAATTGCCAGCCGCCGGTCGTGCCGCTAGGTTTGTTCCGAGTTATGACGCCTAATCAACAAGTGGCCACGTTGAACACGGCGGTTTGCGAAGTCGCATTTGACAATTTGACGCGCCAGGCCTACGCCACCGACGCGTCGGTTTACCAAATCGAGCCGCTGGCCGTGGCGTTTCCCAGCAGCGCGCATGAGGCCGGTTCCATCATTCTGGCGGCGGCGCAGGCTGGTGTGGCGGTCACTCCGCGCGGCGCCGGCACGGGCCTTTCCGGCGGAGCCATCGGCAACGGCGTCGTCGTTGATCTCGCGCGCTACAACCGTCAAATCTGGGATTTCAACAAGGAGCGCCGCACAGTCCGCGTGGGGGCGGGCGTGGTGCTGGACCAGTTAAACGCCTACCTCCGTCCGCTTAAATTCTGTTTTGGCCCGGATGTGGCGACCAGCTCGCGCGCGACGCTGGGCGGCATGATTGCCAACGACTCGTCCGGCGCGCACACGCCGGTTTATGGCACCACGGCGGACCACATCAGCGAACTGGACATCGTTACCAGCAAAGGCGTCCTGGCGAAAGTCGGTCCCGGCCAGGAGTCCCTGTCGCAACAGCGACAGTTGCTGGAAAGCCTCGTCATGCTCAATGAGCTGGAAATTAACGAGCGCTTTCCGCCGGGTCTCCTGAAACGCTGGCCGGGATACGCACTGGCGCGCGCGATGCGCGAACCGGACAATCTGGCCCACATCATCGCCGGCAGCGAAGGCACGCTGGCCGCCATCATTTCCGCCGAACTGAAAATCGTCCCGCTGCCGGAGCGGCGCGGCGTGGGGCTGTTGTTTTTTGCGTCGGTGGCCGAGGCCATGCAGGCGGCGGTGACATTGTCGGATCTGAAGCCGGCGGCGGTGGAACACATTGACCGTCTGCTCCTGGATCAGACCCGCGGCCAGCGCGAATTCCAAGCCGCTCGCGACCTGCTCGGACTCGACGTCCAGTCGTGCGAGGCGGTTTTGATCGTTGAATTTTTCGAGGACATTGACGAGCGGCTGGCGTTGCTGGAAAAACGCAAATTGGGACTGCGCCGGCAGATTCTGGAAACCCCGGAGGAGGCCGATCTCGTCTGGTCGCTGCGCAAGGCCGGGTTGTCACTGCTGACGGGCTGCAAAGGCGCCGCCAAGCCCGTGTCCGGCATCGAGGATGCGGCCGTGCGCCCGCGGGACCTGCCCGCCTATGTCGCCGAGCTACAGAAGCTGATGCAGCGGCTGGAATTGCAGGCCTCCTATTACGGCCACGCCGCCGCCGGACTGCTGCACGTGCGGCCGGTGTTGGATTTGCATCGCGCGGAGGATTTGAAAAAATACCGGCAAATCGCCGACGAGGTGGCCGCGCTGGTGAAGCAATTCAAGGGAACCTTGTCCGGTGAGCACGGCGTCGGCATCGCGCGCACCGAGTTCCTCAAGGACCAGGTGGGCGATGCAATCTATCTGCTCATGCGGCAAATCAAGCAGTCCTTCGACGAGCATAATTTGTTTAACCCGGGGAAAATCATCTCCGACGGTCGTTACAAAATTGACAGCAACCTGCGTTTGGGGGCGGGTTATTCGCTGAAATTGCCGTTTGAACCGCGCCTGGCGTTTGCGGCCAAAGACGGCTCGTTCACCGCCAATCTGGAACAGTGCAACGGGTGCGGTGAATGCCTCAAGCTGACGCCG
>JBEKRA010000508.1:0-2061 GCA_049519195.1 Verrucomicrobiota bacterium | reverse complement strand
TATCTTCCCGTTATATGACTCCAGAATTTGTTGCGATGGACGCAGGAGCACGTGGGCCGGAATTTATCGTGCGGACACGAGACGGAGGGACTGGGCTTGCGGAGACACACGTTGCTTTATATGGGATCATCGGACAGCATATCCGCCGATTTGGAGACTTTGTTGTTGCCCGATCGGCCCATTCCGGGCCGGAGGAGCCACCTCAATACGACGAAGAGTTTTCAGGGAATGTCTCATTCCCGAAAGACGATGAGCTAGTCTATCGCTACAAGCAGGTGATCACCCAAGAAGGGAAGACGGCGACCAATTCAGTTACGGAGTTTTATTCCTTTGACACAAAGAAGGCAGAGTATGAAAAGACAAGCAAGCCCTAATCAGAGGATAGGCTGAACTCCCCTTTCACCGCGCGTTGCCGAGTTCGTTCACCAAATCTTCCACCACCCAGTTGGCGCGTTTGGACTGCAATTCATCCGCCGCGGCACCGTGCTGCCAGACGGCGTAGCGAATGGTTTTTTCCACATCCGCCTGCAACGCCGGCTGCGCGAGCAGTCCCGCGATGAATCCCGCCAGCGCGTCGCCGCTGCCGCCCTGCGCCAGATGCGGGTTGCCCGATGAATTCACAAAAATCCCGCCTTCACTCCGGCCAATCAAGGTCTGGTGGCCTTTCAGCACCACCCAGCAATTGCCAAACCGTCGCGAGATTTCGCGCAGCGCGTGCGGACGGTCCGCCTGCACCTGCGCCGCGGTCGTGTTGAGCATCCGCGCGGCCTCGCCCGGATGCGGCGTGACGACGCGGACGGTGTTGCGCGCCACCGTCTGTTGCGCCGTCAGCCAGTCCAGCGCGCTCGCGTCCACAACCACCGGCAATTGCCAGTCCCGCCAGAACCGGCGGATAATCGTCTTCATCTGGTCCGTCACGTCCAGCGCGGCCAGGCCGGGGCCGATCAGCACCCCGCTGGCGGCCTCCAGCAGTTTTGTCTCCGGCGTCCACAATTGCACCATGACGGACTGCAACTGCGCCGCAACAGCATGATAAATATTTTCCTGCGCGAACAGCGTGACAAGGCCGGGCTGCGCGCGTTGCGCCGCGCGGGCCGCCAGCACCGCCGCGCCGTGAAATCCGAAACTGCCCGCGACAATCGCCAGATGCCCGAACGCGCCCTTGTGCCCGGCGACGGCGCGGCGCGGCGGGAAATTTCCAAAATCGTCCGGCAGCGTCCAGTTCAACTCGCCCGTGTGCGGACACGGAACCAGGCCGACGTCCCCGGCGACTTCGAGCCGTCCGACGAACGGCCACGCCGCGGGCGCGAGCATCCCGGTTTTGGGCGCGCCGACGGTCAGGGTGACGGCGGCTTCAATCGCCGCGCCGAAATTTTCGCCCGTGTCCGCGTTCAGGCCGGACGGCACGTCCACGGACAGGACCGGAATTTTTGATTCGTTGACCGCCGCGATTAATTTTTGCCAGTGCTCGTCAAGCGGTCGGTTCAAGCCGATGCCGAACATGCCGTCAACGATCAAAGTTGGGCAGGTTTCCAGCCTGTCCGCATTTGAAACGGAAAAATCGGAGACGGGCGCGGCGCTTGTCCTGCGCTTAAATTCGGCCAGCGCCGCTTCCGGTTCGGCAACGCTGATGATTTCAACGCGGCGGTTTTCGAGGTGTTCGGCGGCTGCGCGGGCGTCGTCGCCGTTGTGGCCTTTGCCGGCCAGGATCAGAATAAAATCGTCCGATGACGTGAGTTTGCGCGCGCGCCGGGCGATTTTTTTGCCGACGCGCCGGATGACCTCGGCCCCGGTCTGGCCGGCGGCCCACGTGGCGTTTTCCCACTCGCGCATCTGGGCGATGGTGATGACTGGAACTGGCATGGCGTCAGCGTGGCAGATATTTTGACGGCGCAAAAGATAATTAACGGAACATCCAACAACCAACATCCAACACCGAACATCCAATTGCTTGGTTTTCATTGGTTGTTGGTTGTTGGTTGTTCGATGTTGGATGTTTTCCATTTCCTTCCGTCACCCAATCGTCACACGGTTGTCACGCAAATGAAATTGTGTGACGAT
>JBEKRA010000507.1:0-2063 GCA_049519195.1 Verrucomicrobiota bacterium | reverse complement strand
GTCGTGACGCTCGAAAATTTCCGGCAGGCCGCGGCCCAAAGCTCCGGCGCCCTGGACAAACTGGCCAAATCCGCGCGCCGCGCTTTCGGCGGCTGCGGCAAATTCCGGCGGCTGCTTTCGCCTCGTCGGAAATGGCCGGAACCCGACCTTGCGCAGGACGAAAATAAATTGTTCGAGCTGCAACAACGGTTGCAGGAAAAAATCCGCGCCGACTTGAAGCAATTCAAAAAATATCCACTGCCGCAAGTCTTCAGGTTCATTCCTGTCTGGCTCCTGACGATTTTGCTGCTGTCCGCCGGCGCGGGATTTTTCGTTCTTCCGCGCTTCGGCGTGAATGTCATTTCCGAACCGGAGGCGGGAATTGCCATGCTCGCGCTCGCGGCTGTCTGGGCGATTTATCTTTGGGGAATTCGCGGAGCAACGCCGCTGGCAAAAACCCTGGCCGCCGATCTGGCAAAAGCGCGGCGCGCGCTGGACGCCAGCGCGGAAAAAGCCGAGCTGCGTTACCAGCAGGATCAGGCGCGAATCCGGGCTGACTTCAAGAACACGGTTGATAATTTGAACCAGGAATGGCGCCAGGCGATGCGCGGGACGATGGAATTGCGAGACGCGAGTCCGATGGGACTGGATGAGCAGGCGCAGCGCGCTTATCAAAAATGCGAACGGCTTCACCGCGACCTGTGCGAACAACTTAAAAAAGACCACGCCGCCAACCTCGCCCGTTTGCGCGAGGCATCCGAAACGGAGGCCGGCAAATTATCCGGGACGCTCGCGGCGAACAAGGCGAAGCGCGATGCTGATTTTCAATCAAGCTGGCGGACGCTCGAAAGCGAATGGAAAAATACCGTCCAGCCGCTTTGCGAAAAAATCCGCGCCGCGAATGCCGGCGCGGAAAAACTTTTCCCCGATTGGGAGCCGGCCAGATGGAAGGACTGGACGCCGCCGCGGGAATTCAAGAACGCGGCGAAATTCGCGCGGCTCGAGGTGGACGTGGCCGCGCTGGCCGGCACGATGCCGAAAGACAAACGCCTGGCGCTCCCGGGGACGCTCCAATTTTCCGCGCCTCTGTCGCTGGCTTATCCGCTTGGAGGCTCGATTCTTTTTGAGACGTCCAAGGGCGGCGAGGCCGAGGCGGTGGCGGCCATCAACAACATCATTTTCCGGCTCCTGTCCACCACGCCGCCGGGCAAGCTGAACTTCACCATTTTCGATCCGGTCGGCCTCGGGCAGAATTTCGCCGCGCTGATGCACCTGGCGGATTACGAGGAGGCCACCATCAACAGCCGCATCTGGACGCAGACGACGCAGTTCGAGGAAAAGCTCGCGGAACTGACCGAGCACATGGAAAAGGTCATCCAGATGTATTTGCGCAACGAATACGCGACCATTGCCGATTACAACGCGCAGGCCGGCAGCATCGCCGAGAAATATCATTTCCTCGTCATCGCGTCGTTCCCGGTCAATTTCAGCGATGTCGCGGCGCGGCGGCTGCGCAACATCGCCGCCAACGGCGCGCGCTGCGGCGTTTATACGCTCATCCACTGGGACCAGCGGAACGCGCCGCCGAATGATTTTGTCCCCGACGAAATGCGGAAAAATTCCGTCCGGCTCGTTCGCGGCGACAAAAATTTCGTCCTGGCCGATTGGCGCGAAGCGGGAACACGCCTGGTGCTCGACCCGCCGCCGTCATCGGAATTTGCGACGCAATTTCTGCACGACGTCGGCGAGAGCGGGCGCGGCTCCACGCGCGTCGAGGTGCCGTTTGAGCAAATCGCGCCGGACGAAGCGGAGGTCTGGTCGGAGGAAACCACCGAGGAATTGCGCGTGCCGATTGGCCGTTCCGGCGCGACGAAGATGCAGTATCTCGAAATCGGCCGGGGCACGCGACAGCACGCGCTCATCGCCGGCAAGACCGGCTCCGGCAAGTCCACGCTGTTCCACATCATCATCACGAACCTCGCGCTCTGGTGCGGCCCGGAGCAGGTTGAATTTTATCTCGTGGACTTCAAGAAAGGCGTCGAGTTCAAATGCTACGCGAGCCGCCGCCTGCCGCACGCGAAGGT
>JBEKRA010000506.1:0-2070 GCA_049519195.1 Verrucomicrobiota bacterium | reverse complement strand
TTGGTGATGGTTGGGGAGCCGTATTTCTTGTCAATGACCACGTTGCGGCCCTTGGGCCCGAGCGTGGCGACGACCGCCCGCGAGAGTTTCTGGACGCCGCGCAGGATCGCCTGACGCGCCGCTTCTTCAAACAGTAATTGTTTTGCTGCCATAATATTTTTCTTTAGTTAATTTTTGTTGGTTAATTGTGTTTGGTAGGGCTGACCTGCTGGTCAGCCGGCCGCGCAGCAGCGCGGCCCTACCATTTTTAATTTATTCCAGGACCGCGAGGATGTCGTCCGACGACAAAATCTTGTATTCCTTGCCGTCAATTTTGATTTCCGTGCCGCCGTATTTGGAGACGAGCACCCGGTCGCCCTTCTTGACTTCAAAGGGGATTTTTTTCCCATCGTCGTTGGTTTTGCCGGTTCCAAGGGCAATGACGATGCCTTCCTGCGGTTTCTCCTTGGCGGTATCGGGGATGATGATTCCGCCCTTCTTGACTTCCTTTTCCTCCACCGGCTCGACCAGGATGCGGTCGCCGATCGGTTTAACGTGTAGTGCCATAGTTTGTCTTTTTGTTTGTTGTTTGGTTTTGTCCGAATTAACTCCCGATCCGCACTCGCGGCGGGAAAATTGTTTCAACTCTTCTCCGCCGGAACAATTCCGCCCGGCAGCGGTTCAAAATGCGTGACTTCTTTAATCGTCGCCGCCGCGCGCAACAATTGCTTCACCGCTTCCGGCAGCGCGGCCAGATCGCCGTCGCCGAAATAATTCAGCGCCTTCAGCGTGATCAGCGGATTGAACTGTTCGCCATAAACCGCCTGCGCCGCGCCCAGCGCATCCGCCAGCGTCACGCCGTTTTTCAGCAACGCGGCCGCGTCCAGATAATCCTTCGACTCCGACCGCGACTGCACCACGGCCATTTTGCACGCCGCGATGTCGAGCAGCGAAGCCACGCGCGCCACGCCGTCGCTGGTCGCCTCCGGATTCTTCACCCGGCGCAGCGAAAGTCCAAAAAACGAAATCTTCACCGGCTGCGGACGATGCACCGTCACCGTCAGCGTATTCGCCGCTTTTTGCCGGACTGTCACGCCTTTCAGCAACGGCAGCGAATTCAGCAGCTCATCCGGGTTCACCGGAGCGTCCGAAAAAAAATCAAAATCCTCCGACTGCCGGTGTCCGAGCCGCAATGCCAGCGCCGTGCCGCCGTAAAGCACGAACCGCGACGCCAGCGACTTCAGCTCCGGCCACACCGCGCGCTGCGCTTCGGGCAGCGTTGTCATTTTGGGCGCGAAACTCATGTCAAAGAGCGCCGGGGCAATTCCGCCTCCGGCAATCCGAAAAATGCCCGCCAGTAAGCCCACGACCGCTGGTCGAATACGCCGGCCTGCGCGTTCAGCAAGGCGTCCTTGAAAGCGTCCCAGCCAAATGCTTCCTTCACCTGCCGCACTTCCTGCCAGGTGCCCAGCGTCATCACCTGCATGAGAAAACGGCGCGGATTCGCCAGCGAAACTTCCGGTGTCTGCCACCAGAAAAGCTCCTGGGCGATCTGCTTCAATTGTTCTTCGTTGGCCATGCTAAATGTTATCAAATTCCCGCCGCACCCGCGATGGGAAAATCCATTCCTGCGTCCGCAACCCCGCGAGGTTTTGGACTGCGCCAGCCCTCTGGCGCTTTTCTCGCGGCGGATGGAAAGCGGCAGGGGGCTGCCGCACTCCAGGACGCTGGCGCGACGGCCTTGCCGCCATTCACCAACTCGCTCAATTCTGTTTGCGCCGATTTCATTTTGGTTTGTCCGAATTAACTCCCATCCGCACTCGCGGCGGGAAAAGTGTTTATACTTCTACGATTTTCAAATCTCGTTCCCCAATCATCTTGTATGCTTTTTCCCAGTGCTCTTCTAATTTGGTTAGGCAACTTATTTTAAAATTGATTGGGCGATGCGATTTCCCAGCTTTGCCCGCGAACCTAATGTTACCAACACCATGATGTTGGAGTATGTTCACCGGATGAATTGTCGCAGTCATTTCACTATTCTCTACCGCAATCGCTAAATCAGTGACCTCTCCGCCCATGTTTTGAAACTCG
>JBEKRA010000505.1:0-2070 GCA_049519195.1 Verrucomicrobiota bacterium | reverse complement strand
GGCGCGCTCACCCGCTACGCGTTTGGCTGGACAATCATTCCCGTGGTCGTGTTTCTGATTTTGTTCAGCGGGCAAAAAAGGGTGCGGCACGCGCTGGCGGCGCTGGGCGTGTTCGTTCTCGTGCTGACGCCGTGGGTCGTTCGCAATTTCATGGTCAGCGGCATGCCGTTCGGCACGGCGAGTTTTGCGGTGGCGGAAGCGACGTTTTTGTTCCCGCAATTTCAACTGGAACGTGCCATCCACCCGGATTTGGGGCATGTGTTGTGGCTGACTCCGTATTTCCACAAACTTGTGGCCAATGGCCAAAGCATCCTGACGAACGAGCTGACCCGGTTTGCCGGCAGTTGGGCAACCTTGCTGTTTTGGGCGGGCTTGCTGTTGAGTTTCCGCAGCGTGGCAGTCCGGCGGCTGCGCTATTTTCTGTTGTTGTGCCTCGGCATGTTCATTTTGGTGCAGGCGCTGGGGCAAACGCAGCTTTCCGTCGAATCGCCGGAGGTGAATTCCGAAAACCTGCTCGTGCTGCTCGCGCCGCTGGTGTTCATCTACGGCGTCAGCTTGTTTCTCACGCTGCTGGATCAAATGAACCTGCCGGCGCTGCAACTGCGCTATCCCATCATTGCCGCCTTTGCGGCCTTGTCCTGCCTGCCGATGATTCTTGTCATGCTGCCGCCGAAAACGTCACCCGTGGCGTATCCGCCGTATTTTCCGCCGGACATCCAGCAAACCGCCGGCTGGATGAAGGAAAACGAATTGATGATGAGCGACGTGCCCTGGGCCGTCGCGTGGTATGGACAACGCCAGTGTGTGTGGCTTTCACTGAACGCCCAGGACGACTTCAGTGCCATCAATTATTGGATCAAGCCGGTTCTGGCGGTTTACCTCACGCCGGAAACGATGGACAGCCGGTTCGTTTCCGACTGGGTGAAAACCCGCGATTACAGTTGGGGCAGCTTCATTTTGCAGGTGGTGACGCAAAACCAAATCCCGCCCGGTTTTCCCCTGCGCATCGCGCCAAAAGGATTTTTGCCCGAACGCCTCTACCTGACCGACCGCGAACGCTGGAAACTGACGCCGCCATAAAATCGCGCCGCGCATCGAGGCAAGACCATTCCGGGCTTCAAATGCTTGGGATCCTTTGACAACAGCCTGTTAGTGTTCCCCGTCATCGTCCGCCGCGTCGCGCGGGTGAACGTTCACCTGGTTGGTATTACTCAAATACCGTTTACTCCAGCCATCATCCCGCAGAAACCCAACGCTTCGTTTTAACGCTCCACTTTAATTTGAGCTTGGCCTGCAAATATGCTAATTTGCCCAAGGTAACCACTGCTATCCTCTCAAATGCAATCAAAACGATTTCGCCCGCTTCAACTTCGCGCCTTGACCGCGCTGGTCTTTTCGTTGTCTGCCATTTCGGTCTTTCCACAATCTTCGAACGGCGTGCTGCGCGAAGTCTGGTTGAATATCACCGGTGCGAACGTTGCCGATCTGACGAACAACGCCGCGTTTCCAGACAGCCCGTCCTCACAGGATATTCTCACGAACGGTTTTGAAACGCCGATCAACGTCGCCGATCATTACGGCCAGCGATTGCGCGCGCTGCTGGTTCCGCCGCTCACCGGCAATTATTATTTCGTCATCGCCAGCGATGACGCGTCGCAATTGTTTCTAAGCACCAACGCCTCGCCGTCCGGCAAAAGTTTGATCGCCCGCGTGGATATGTGGACGCCATCGCGAAATTATCATGTCGAGGCGGGGCAAAAATCCGCCGCCGTCGCGCTCGTCGCCGGCCAGCAATACTATATCGAAGCGTTGATGAAGGAACATGAAGGCGGCGATAACCTCGACGTCGCCTGGCAAAAACCCGGCGGTTCTGATCCGGCGGATGGCGCCCCGCCCATCGCCAACACCAATCTGGTCATTTACGGACTTTTTGCGCCGACTTTTTCCATTCAGCCGACGAACATGACCGTGACGGAAGGCGGCAGCGCAACGTTCTTCGTGCAATTGTCCAACCCGTTCGGCGCGTCATTTCAATGGCTGCGCAACGGAACCAACATTCCCGGCGCAACG
>JBEKRA010000504.1:0-2077 GCA_049519195.1 Verrucomicrobiota bacterium | reverse complement strand
GGCGATGCTGGCGGAGTGCCGCCTCTGCGCGCATGATTGCGGCGTCAATCGGCTCGCGGGCGGGCAAGGCTTGTGTCAAGCCGGAGCCAGACCGCGTTTTTTTTCCGCGCAGGTTGAGGTCTCGGACGAATTGGAATTGATCCCCACGTTCGCAATTGCATTGAGCGGATGTGATTTGCGTTGCGACTTTTGCATCACCGGCGCGGATAGCTGGGACGCGAAGACAGGCGGCAGTTTCGATGCGTCGGAAATGGCCGAACGCGCCGAACGCGCCTTGGACAACGGCGCGCGGACCGTCATGCTGCTCGGCGGCGAACCGACGATTCATCTGCCCGCCGCGCTGGCACTCGTCGCGGCGCTGCCGGATTCCGCGCGGCTTGTTTGGAAAACAAACGCTTACGGCTCTGCGCAGGCGCGCGAGCTGCTCGACGGAATGTTTGATGTCTGGCTGGCGGATTTCAAATTCGGCAACGACGCCTGCGCGCAACGGCTGGCGAAAGTTTTCGATTACGTCCGCATCGTGCAGGAAAATCTGCTGTGGTTTGGCAGTGGAGAGCCGAGCATTGCTCGGCAAGCGTCGGGAAAGGCGGCGTTTTCACGCCGAGCAATGCTCGGCGCTCCAGCACGCGGCGAATTGATTGTCCGGCATCTGCTCATGCCCGGGCACGTGGAATGCTGCTGGCGGCCGGTTGCGGAATGGCTCGAGGAAAATCTGCCCGGCGTGAAGGTGAATTTGCGCTCCGGCTTCTGGCCCGCGTGGCGCGCGGCGCGGCATCCGGAATTGCGCGGGACAGTTTCTAGCGCCGAAGCCGAACGGGCTGCGCAAATTGCGCAAACACGCAACATCAATTTGATACCATGAGAACAGGCCGAAATGTCGAATCTGGATTCTTGAGCAGCGAGCTTTTGATTTTGCCTGACGGGCGGATTTTCGCGCAAAATCTGACGCAACCCATGGCCTGCCTTTTGAGCAAATTAAATCCGAAGGACAAAACGATTCTTCCCCGTGCCAAAATCGGTTCGCAAAACAATTCAAAGCAAATTTTATGAACTTCCAAACCGAACTCGAAACGCTCATCCGGGCGCGTTATCCGATTCTCTACATTTTGAGCAGCGAGGAGATGCGCGTCCAAAGCCTGGTGATGGACATCGCGCAAAAGCGCCAGAAGAAAGCCTTCGAGTGGAGTTACAGCACGGGCATCGTGCCGGCGGGAACTTCCATTCAATCGCAAAAGCACCGCAACGCGGCGACGAAAGACCCGCTGATGGCGCTGGACCAGGTCATCGAGCAGGTCGAGCCGGCGATTTTCATTTTCAAGGATTTTCATCCGTTCCTGACAAAAAATAATTTCGCCGTGACGCGCAAACTCAAGGAAATCGCGCTGCATTTGAAGAACAGCTTCAAAACCATCGTGCTGATTTCGCCGATACTTGAAATCCCGACGGAATTGGAAAAGGAAATCACGCTGCTGAACCATCCGCTGCCGTCGCGTGACGATCTCGCGGCGCTGCTCGACAAAATCATCAATGACGTGAAGCAGTTCCATCAGGTTAAGATTGATCTGGATGAAGCGGGGCGGGAACGGCTGCTGCAGGCGGCGCTCGGCCTGACGCTCGGCGAGGCGGAAAATGTCTTCGCCAAAATCATCGTGAAGGACGAGCGGTTGAGCGCCGAGGACGTGAACGAGGTTTTTGCCGAGAAACAGCAAATCATCCGCAAGAGCGGCCTGCTGGAGTATTACGCGACGGATGAAAATTTTTCCAACGTCGGCGGCATGAGCGTGCTGAAAGACTGGCTGGGCAAACGCTCCATCGCGTTCACAAGCGAGGCGCGGGCGTTCGGGCTGCCGTTTCCAAAAGGGATTTTGATGCTGGGCGTGCAGGGCTGCGGCAAGAGCCTTTGCGCCAAGGCGGTGTCAAATCTGTGGCAACTGCCGCTGCTGCGGTTCGACATGGGGCGGATGTTTGGCAGCCTCGTCGGTTCTTCGGAGGAAAATGTGCGGCGCGCCATCGCGGTGGCGGAATCGGTCGCGCCGGCGATTCTTTGGGTGGACGAAATTGACAAGGCGTTTGCCGG
>JBEKRA010000503.1:0-2094 GCA_049519195.1 Verrucomicrobiota bacterium | reverse complement strand
CTTCGATTTCTTCAGGCACTTCTTTTCCATCGGCCTTCGCCAGATGCCATTTTTCAGCGGAGTCATGGAACCGAGCGGCTTCACGGTGAGCGGCAGCAGCGTCAGTGTGATAGGCAGCAGCCCTGTTATGGCTGGCCGCGTCCGGGTTTTCGTTGGCATCCAACGATGCTTGCGATGCCGCGTCGCTCGCCTCGTGTGCGCGAGCGGATTTTACTGTCTGGCCCTGACGTTTGCCTGACAGCGCTTGGTCGAGAAGTTTCCCGATTGCGGCTTCGTCCAAATCAAGGCCGTGAATCTCAAAGAGCTTGTCACGCACGTTCTGCAACGTGACGCCAGTTCCTAGCCGATCTTTGAGTTCGCCGTGAATGGTTTTGATGACTTGTCGAAGTTTTTCCGGGTCTTTTGCCGGGTCGTAAGTTTGCATGATTTTATCCTTTCGTTTGTCTGTTGTCCCCGCCGTCGTGACGGGAAATTTTAAGTGAATCAGCCGCGCCGGAGTGCGTTTCGCTGCCCGCGCGCCGGATTATTTCATTTCGGCCAATTTCAGGTTTTGCGCTCATTTTGCCATCATCTGTTGCCACTAGACGTTGCCACTCAATGCCAGACAACGCAAATATATTGTGTTCACTGGTGTTTTCAACAATGGGGAGTCGAACTGTCACAACGATTGAGCCGGTCATGGCGATTTCCTTTCTCGACGTTCTCCGCGAAGTAATCGGAAGAAAAGGTCAACGTCCATTGTGATCCGCCACGGTGAATTATTCCGGCGATGCGCGACGATGAACGGCTTGCCGCCCGCGTCGCCTTGCGCTTGTGAACACGCGGCGGCAAGGTTTAGGTTTTGGACGCGCTTCACTTCGACATGAAGCCACGGAAGCGCGGCACTCACCACGTCGGGCGAGTCCGGCGAACCACTGAATTGCTGTCCACGCCGGGCGGCGAATCCGGCGGCACGCAACACCGCCGCGAATTCGCGCTCGCCGTCTTTGCCTTTGCGGTTCGCGTTCATGGCGCGGCCCTTTCGGTTTTGTAACGTGACGGCGAGCCGCAACGCATAGATGGCGTCCAAAAAATCCGAAAACTTCCCCAGTCTGGTGACGTGGTTGCTGGGCTTGGAATGATGTTTTCTTCCCTGCCGTTAGTGCCAGTGCCATATCCTAAAGGATTATGGCACTCTGGCACAGATAACGGCTTCCGCGTGCCAGAATGTATTTTGGCAATTATGGCACAAGCACACAAAAGCCCTGTCATTACTGGCGAAAACAATTCTGGCATTTTGGCACTCATGGCGTCTGTTTGGGTGAAATCGGCGTCCATTTGCCGGTGACTTTGGAAAGGATGATTTTGCCGTCTGTTTCGAGCAACTTGCGGAGCCGGTAGAACGTCCTCTTGCTGATGCCCTCCGTATCGCCAGCGGCGAGAAAATCGGCGTTGGTCAGTCCATCGGCGGGCAAAACCTTCAGCAAATCATCCGGCGAGTTTTCGGGTTTGCGTCCGGCAACCTGTTTGAGCTTGGCCGGGTCCAATGCTTCGTCGCGCCGCATGAGCGGGAAATCCCATTGCACCACAAATGGAGCAACCGGCGGAAAGTTGCGGCAAACCATTTCCACGGTGAACGCGCCTTCCGTTTCGTGCTTGGTGAAAATGGCGAGCGCGTCCGGGTCACGGGCAAAGACGCCGCTGCCGCTGATTCTGTCCAGCGTTTCTTTTTGACTGGCATTGCCTTTGGCGAAATGCGCGGCATAGGCAACCGCCGCGCCGGTTTCGACGGCGAGCCGTTCAATGGCATTGAGCAGCGCGGCCACGTCACCCGCGCTGTTTTCATCCGTGCCGCCATAAACCTTGTAAATCGGATCGAGGATGATAAGTGCGAAGCCTTCGCTCTTGGCGCGTTCAAGGATGCGCGGGATTAGCTGCCGGAAGTCGGCGGCATGGCCGCGCAGATTCCAAAGCTGGATTGCGCCGGGTTTCAATTCAATGTCTTTGGCGCGGGTCACGGCGGCAATGCGCCGCTGCCATGCGTAGGGTTGAATCTCGAAGTTGACGAAAAGCACCTTGCCCGGTTGCGAGTCGAATCCAAGCCACGGCACGCCA
>JBEKRA010000502.1:0-2095 GCA_049519195.1 Verrucomicrobiota bacterium | reverse complement strand
TGCCTTATTTGTGCCAGGACTCGCCTCAGCACTGGCTCCGGCATGGCGCCAATGCGCTTTATGACCAGTTGCCGATGCAGCGCCGCGAGCTTTGCCAATCGCACAATGGATGGCTTTGGCAAGCCGCAGGCGGCCAAGTCGCCCGGCGGAATCATAAAATCCTCCGAGGTCAGATTGCCAGGGATTTGGGAAGAGATTGCCGCGACGAGAACATCCTCGCTCGCGACATTCAAGGCATCAGAGGAAACAACCAAAGCGGGGCGCTGCTTGGTGCTGCTCAAATCGGTGAAGGGAAAGGGAACGAGGATAATATCGCCGCGCTTAAAATTGGTCATAAATCGCATCTTCCGGATTATTCCAGAATTCGAAGGCCGGTTCTGCCAACCGGGACCAGGCCAATTCGTCCAGTGAGATCTTCAGGTGCTGCGGCAGAATCCGCAGCAATTCGACCTGCTCCTTTACGTCCAATTTCTCAATGGCCGCGCTGATTTCGACTACGGTGCTCATGCCGAAACCATATCGCCCGTTGAGCGCAAAAGCAAGCTGCGAGTAATGCGTCAGGAGCTGTGAAAAAATTGAAAATGGCCAAAACCTGCTTGCGCAAGTCGTTGATTACCAATGGGGTCATTTTGGGTTTTGGGGCTTTTCGCCAATTTTTTCACAGCTTCTCAGTGACGGCGGGGAAAAAGGTAGGGCGGGCAGTCCTCTGCCCGCCGCGGCGCGCACGGAGTGCGCGCCCTACCTCCCGTGACCGACGCATTACAAGGCGCAGTCTGGTTCATTCCGCTGACAATTACTCTGACTGCTCTCCGGATTCTTCCATCCTGCCTCCTCTTTCCTCGCTTTGGTTGAGGTTGGGCGCGCTGCGCAGTTTTTCGGCGATTAACCAATGCTCCTGCTTAATCCGTGTAACCGAATGCGCGGCAGTACGGAGCGAGCGCGGACTGCAGCGGCGCCAGCGACTCGGCGTAATGTTCCCAGCGGCGCACGGCGCGATGATAGACCGGCTTGGTCACGTCGTGGTAGGTCGGCGCGAAGACGAATTTTTGCCGCGCTGTCTCGTAATACTTCGCCTGGGCCTCATGCCACGGCCGGCCCAGGAACGCCGTCACCCGCCGCCCCTCCGCTTCCAAATTGTTGACAACATCCTCATAGCGCGTTTCCATCCAATCGAAACCGCCCAAGTCGCGCAGGCGCAGCCAGACATCCATGCTGTCGGCATAATACTTGGCGGCGCGGTTGGGGCTGAGAAAATTGGCGTTCACCGCCGTCAAGGCGAGGTTCTGGAAAAAGCAACTGATGACGATGTCCCGCGGATCGCGCAATGTGATGAGGATTTTGGAAGCGGGGAACAGCCGCAGCCAGACATGGAGCGACGCCGTCAGGGAGGGATTCTTGTCCAGCAACAACTGGCCGCCCGGCTCCTCCTCCCTCTCGCGCAGAAGACTTTTCCGGTAGCGCCGGATCAAAGCGTCCCGCGCGGAAGCACTCAGCGCGTTGAGCGAAGGCAAGGTCAGCCCCCGGGCCGGCGGCAGGGGCGACAGCTTGTTCAGCGCCTCCTGCGCGAAGGCTTCCGGCTCGTCAAATACAAGAATCTCCGGGTGCGCGCCGAGCACCTGTTCAATCAAGGTCGTGCCGCTGCGCGGCGGGCCGCCCAAAAACGCCGGTGGAGGCGGGCCGGCGGCGGCGTCTGCTTCCTCGCGCCAGTGGCGGAGGCGCTGCGGTGTCAGCGCCGCCAGCAACGCGCGCCGCGCGCCGTCCATTTTTTCATAAACCTGTTCCAGCGCGGCGGTGTCCGCGCTCTGCCGCACCAGGGCCTTGGCGTCCGAGAGAAAGCGCATCGCTTCCGCGTATTGCCCGGCGGCGTCCAGCACGACGCCCAACAGATGGCCGGCCGAAATTTTCACATTCGGGTCCGGCGGATTGCTCCTCAGCAAATCGCGCAAGGCCGTCTCCGCTTCCGTGTGGCGTCCCTGGCGATGCCAGAGAAAGGCGCGGAAATAGAGCGCCCGGGCGTCGGCGGGATGCCGCGCCATGCAGCCTTCGACACACTCCAGCGCCGCGTCCAACTGGCGGTCCCTTTCCAGCCAGGCGG
>JBEKRA010000501.1:0-2097 GCA_049519195.1 Verrucomicrobiota bacterium | reverse complement strand
AGGTATATTAGCGAAGGGGTGAACCTTGTTAGGTTGTTTCTTTTTCATACTATGACTGCATCTGATAGATTAAGGCCTTGCGAAATACATAGTCCCATCATTTGAACTTGTTGTTGGGTCAAGAATTTGAATTTAGCCACAACTCCACGCTCCGCCTGATTTTAGGTTGCATATTCCTGATTTGTGATTCCGATTTCATTTGGCAATGGGTTTGTTCGCCGGAATTTTGAACGACCGGCGGATGGGGGCGTTCGAATTTGTCGCTGGCGGGCCAGCAAGTGTCGGCGGCCAATTTCTTGATTGTTGAGGTTGAGCGTTGAGCGTTGAGAAATCAGACACCAGAGGCCAGGGTAAACACCTGTCGCCGGGCATTGGCGACATCGAGGGACAAACCTTCCGCGTGAGGGAAGCCGAGATATAAACAACCTGTCTCCGCTTCGATTTAACCCTGATTCCGCATGAGATTTCCGGCCCATAGTTTCCAAGCGAGGAGCGTTCCTCTGAATCATCAGAAACACCTGCCCAAGACGCAGCCATCATAAACACACAGGCCGGAGATGCAAACTCTTTTTTTGAAACAAATTTGTCGCGTAGCTGCGACGCCCCGTCGCAGAAGGCGCCGGCGACGCCTCGTCGCCACCTCCAGCGGGACAACCAAACGGTGCGCCGCTTTTTCGCGCGACGAGGGCGTCGCAGCTACCCACATCGGCAAGTGCATTGTTACGGCTAAAACCCCAGAAATAATCTGTTCGCTTTCCGGGCCGGCGTCCATGTATTGATGGATGATGGCCGATGACATGGAATTGGTGCGCGAGTTCGCCGCCCGCCGGTCCGATGCCGCCTTTGAAACGCTCGTTTCGCGGCACGTCAACCTCGTTTACTCCGTCGCGCTGCGACAGGTGCGCGATCCGCACTTGGCGCAGGAGGTTGCGCAGGCGGTGTTCATCATCCTCGCGCGCAAGGCCGGATCGCTTGGGTCGAAGACAATTTTGTCCGGCTGGCTGTTCCGCGCGGCGCAATACGCGAGCGCCGACGCGCTGAAAAGCCAGCGCCGACGCCAGCACCGCGAACAGGAGGCTTACATGCAATCCATTTTGAACCGTGGCTGCGACGCCCCGTCGCAACCGACCAATGAGGAAGCCTGGGCGCAAATCTCCCCGCTGCTGGATGCGGCGATGCTGCGCCTCGGCAATAAGGACCGCAACGCCATCGTGCTGCGGTTTTTTGAGAACAAAAATCTGCGCGAAGTCGGCGCGGCGCTGGGCGCGAGCGAGGACTCGGCGCGGGTGCGCATCAATCGCGCGTTGGAGAAGCTGCGAAAGTTTTTCACGAAACGCGGCTTGATGCTTTCGGCAACGGTGATTGCGACGGCGGTCTCGGCCAATTCGGTCCAGGCCGCGCCGGTGGGATTGGCGGCGACAATTTCCGCGGCAGCCGTGAAGAGTTCGGCAGTCGCGGCATCAACCCTGACTCTTGTGAAAGGAGCATTGAAAATTATGGCATGGACAAAAATGAAAACGGCAGTTGTCATCGGCGTCGGCATTTTGTTCGCCGCCGGGACAACAACGGTGACTCTGAAAGAAATTCAAAAACATGAATTTGATGATAGCTGGCGGACTCAAGATGTCTTAACCATGTTCAAAAAGGTGAACGAAGTTCCACCGCAGGTCAGGATTTTGCCGTCGAAATTTCGTCCGAGACCAATTCGTCCTTACGGAGATTGGTTCATCAGTCATGGCAAAACGATGGGCGTGGTGGTGCCAGCCGAAACTGTCGTCAAAGCTGCTTACGGTTGTGAATATCCCGATCGAGTCGTTCTTGAGACCAGTCTGCCTGGCGGCAACTATGATTTCATCGCGAATCTGGCGGACGGAAGCCTGGAAGCGTTGCAGCGGGTTGTAAGGCAAAAATTCGGAGTAATTGCGAAGTGGGAAATGTTGGAAACAAACGCTTTGCTTCTTACGGTCAAGGTTTCAACCCGAATTCCGAAATAAGAAAAGGGTCGCTTTGAGGGAAGGATTGTGGGCATAGGGATTGATGCTTAAACAACCCAGCCCGACCCTGCACAAAACGACCCGCAC
The DNA here is from genome assembly GCA_049519195.1 of Verrucomicrobiota bacterium. GTDB lineage: Bacteria > Verrucomicrobiota > Verrucomicrobiia > Limisphaerales > UBA11358 > UBA11358. Next base: position 16 of record JBEKRA010000501.1, on the reverse strand, counting down.
TGAAATTACCTCGCTC
>JBEKRA010000500.1:0-2098 GCA_049519195.1 Verrucomicrobiota bacterium | reverse complement strand
CCGGAGGAATTGGCCCGATATTTCCCGCAGCTTGAAATTCTGGAATTCATCGGCCAGGGCGGCATGGGCGCGGTTTATAAAGTCCGCCAGAAGGAACTGGACCGGATTGTGGCCCTGAAAATTCTTCCGCCCGGCATCGGCGGCGATCCTGCGTTTGCCGGACGCTTCGCCCGCGAAGCCAAGGCGCTGGCGAAACTCAATCATCCCGGGATTGTTACGTTGTATGAATTCGGCAACGTAGGACAGGCGTCTCGCCTGTCTCACACTTCAGAAAATTATCCGGCGGGATCAGCGCCTCAAGGCGGGGAACCGGACAAAATGGAGACAGGCGCGACGCCTGTCCTACTTTTCTATTTTCTGATGGAATTCGTGGACGGGGTGACGCTGCGGCAATTGCTCAACGCCGGGCGCGTCTCGCCGCGCGAGGCGCTGGCCATAGTGCCGCAGATTTGCGACGCGCTGCAATTCGCCCACGACCAAGGCATCGTCCACCGCGACATCAAACCGGAAAACATTTTGCTCGACCGCCGCGGTCGCGTGAAGGTGGCGGATTTTGGACTGGCAAAAATTGTGGGAAACGAAGGTAGGGCCGAGCTGCCGCTCGGCCCGGACGCGCCGCAGCGCGTCCCTACCGATTCACTGACAGACGCGGGCAAGGTAATGGGCACGCCGCAATATATGTCGCCGGAGCAAATCACGGCGCCGGGTGAGGTTGACCATCGCGCAGACATCTACGCGTTGGGCGTTGTGTTTTACCAGATGCTTACCGGCGAATTGCCCGGCGAAAAGATCGAGCCGCCGTCATCGAAGGTGCAAATTGACGTGCGTCTGGATGAAGTGGTGTTGCGCGCGTTGGAGAAGAAACCGGAACTCCGCTATCAGCAGGCCAGCGAAGTGAAGACGATGGTGGAGACGATTGTTTCGGAACCAATGAAGTCAGAAGTCAGGAGTCAGAAGCCGGGAGATGTTTCAGGAACTTTTTTCCCACCGAACACACCACTGCCAAACACAACTCTGCGGGACATCATCGGGCAGAAACACTTGAGCTGGCCGAGGTTGATTCTGATTTTTGGCGGGATTCCTTTGGCATTTTACATTTTTCGTGGCGGCAAACTGTCGGATTATCTTTCGTCGGACACCTTCGGGATCAGCTTGGCATTGATTGGTGTATTTGCGCTGTTAAAATTACTTTCCCTCGTCCGCAATGAAAACCGGTCCAGTCTGGGTAGCAGCCGACGTAAGGAGGCTCAAACGGAAAAATCCGAAATCCGAAATCCGAAATCCGAAATTGAACCGCGTTTCTCGCGCACGGCCATCGTGGGCGCGGCGTGGCTGATGCTGTTTTTTGCGGTCGTGCCCGCATTTCTTTGGCACGAAATCGCGACTCATGAACCAATCCGCTTAAATGATCCCGTTTGGATAATTGTCGTTTTCGCTTTTCTGCTTCCGGGTTTCACCGCGCCGTTTGGCTCAACGATTCTCGGCTGGATTGCCGTTTCGCAAATCCGCCGCTCGGCGGGAAAACTCCACGGGATGTGGCTGGCGGTGTTCGACGGGCTGCTGTTCCCGCTGCTCTTGCTGGGTGCTTTGGTGATCGGGCTACCGATTCTGGCCTGGAGACTTGGCTATGATCCGGCACACGGTTTTGCCGGCGCGAAAGTCCTGTTGTTGCTGACCGTTGAAGTGTCGTTCGTCGCGGCGTTCTGGCTGGGTAATGCGATCATCCGCCGCGTGTGGCGCGCGGTGAAAGAGCCACAGGGAAGCGCAAAAGAAGCCATGTCTGCCCCTGCCACGCCGCACCCGGGCAAACGTGGGCCACTTGCTCTTGTTTGGGGCGCATTGTTTGTGGGCATTCTTGTCATGGCAACAGTTGCGATCTATTGGCAGTCCAGGCCGACCGCGACGCTTCTCGCCCGCAATATGTTGACGACAACCGCCACGGACTACGTGGTGGCCAACGCGACTCATGCTGTCTTGGACGAAGTCCGCCCGGTTCGCCTTGATGCGCAAGGGGCGGCTCGCTTACCTGACGGCACCACCGAAGACAAGACGATTGTGGAATGGGGCAAACGCACCGGCGAAGTGCAGGAGTCCTTTT
>JBEKRA010000499.1:0-2107 GCA_049519195.1 Verrucomicrobiota bacterium | reverse complement strand
ATTGGTGGCTGCCGCCGCCGCCCAGACGACGCCTTCGAGCGCGATGCCCCGGCGAGCGGATGCGAACTGTCCACGATGAACGGGCCGGTGTAGGCGTTCGTGGCCGCGAATGTTGACCAAACCAAACTCCACGCGTTGCTGCCAGCCGGCAAATCGGTTTCGTGGATGACAAGTTCGGGATTTTCCGAAATGGCGGCGCGTAATCCGGTCGCGTCAAGCGTGCGGTTGACGAGTTCGGCCAAACCTTCATTTGTGAGCGCAACCTGGACGCGCACCCGTTTGCGGATCGGTGGCAGCAGTTGAACCTCGTTGTCCTCGGCGAGCGCATCGGTTTCAAGCGCGGCGCGAAGCGAGGACGCGCGCGAAGGAATATTGAAGACAAGCCGCCGGCTTTCATGCGCGCCAAGTGAAATGAGCGAGCTTTGAACGGCGTTAGAACCGGCCTGCACCAGAAGTTTTGCCGAGTGCGCGCCGGCGGAAAAATTGGCGATTTCCAGCAGGCAACGATCCTGGTCGCCGAACGCGGTGCGCGAGGCGTTGACGATGGCAAAATTGTCCAGCGGCGAACCGAAGGCATGCCACTCCAGCCGCCGGTTGGAAAATTTTTCATCGGCGGGCTTGTGGTCGGTGAGCACAAGAATGTTCGCCTGCTGTTTGCCGAGTTCGGTGGCGAGCGTGATGGCGGAACCAACCGCCGCGTCGGGCGACCAGCATTTCCATTGCGACAGCAGTTCATCCACTTCGCGCCAGCTTTTCACGGTCGAACCGAGCAAACGCGGCCCGGCTCCCGCAAGTATTAATCGCGTTGACGGCGGCTGCTGATGGCGGAAAAGCTTTTCAAGAGAATCCTTCGCACGGGTTTGGGCGGAAACGTTGTTGCGGACGGCGCGCATGGAAAATGAATCGTCAAGAACCACGATGAGAGGGCGCGCGGATTGCGGCAGTTTCCATAGCGGTCCGGTGGCGGCGATGACGAGCAGCACAAGCGCAAGCAATTCGAGAAAGAACAGCAGCGGCAGTTGGAGCCGGTGTATTTTTGCGCCGCCGGATTTGGATTGGACGTGAAAGCGCCACAGCACAAGGCTGGAAACCTGGCGGCGGCGAAACCGGTTCCGCAAAATGTAAATCGCGGCGAGCGCGGGCACCGTGGCCAGCGCAATCAACGCGAGCGGATAGGTGAGAAATGGAATCATGCCGGAGCGAGCAAACGAATCGTTTCGAGTTCGGAAATTGATTTCCCCAAATCCTCGGCAATGAGCGTGGTCATGTGAGCGCCGCATTGGCGGCAGGCGTCGGCCCACGACTGCTGCAATTGCGCGAGATTGCCGGCGTATTGTCTCGCGATGCTGGAGTCAATGTAGATTTCGCTCTCGTCGCCGGTCTCGCAATCCACCACGCGGAGATTTCCGTGCTCCGGCGGAGTCGCGTCATCGCGCGCGAGCAACTGGATGACGAACAACGCCGCCGCGCCATCGCGCAAACGCCGCAAAAGTTGCAACGGTTCGCCAGGCCAAAGCAAGTCGCTGACCAGGACGCGCACGCCGAGCCGGCGGAATTTCGGCGGCAGGATTTCAAACGATTGTTCCGGCGTGCGCCTGCTGTCCAACTCCAGTTTGTCCCAGGCGGAAGGCGTGAGCGTGTCGTTGGGCAAACGCTGGAAACCTTCGCCGGAAAGCCAGACGGCCCGGGTGCATTGCGTGTTCGCGGCGGCAGCGGCGAGCAATGCGGCGAGCTGGGCAACGGCGTTTGCCTTGGCGGTGTCCGCCAGATTCATGGAGCGCGAGCCGTCAAGAATCAGATCCAAATGCGGAGTGACTTCTTCGCGGAACAATTTCACAGTGAGCCGGTCGGTGCGCGCGTAGATGCCCCAGTCAATGAAGCGCAAATCGTCGCCGGGCTGGTATTCCCGGTAATCCTGAAAATCAATCGAACTGCCCGCGCGCCGTCCCGAACGCGTCCCGGTCCATCCGCTTGCGGCTACCTGCGGAATCTGGAGCGCATAACGAAGGCCGAGCTTTTCGCCGTCTTGCAGGGCTTGTCGGATGGCAGGGTCCATACGGGAGAATCATTTCAGCATGGGTGGTGAATTTTCCGGCGTGATGCGGGC
>JBEKRA010000498.1:0-2111 GCA_049519195.1 Verrucomicrobiota bacterium | reverse complement strand
TTTCAACTCAAAATTTAGAATTCAAAGCTCAAAACTATCAAACCAGCTTGCCTTGTCAACCGCGACGCGCTATGCTCGCGCCGATGAATTCGCTGCTTCTGACCGGCGGACGGGTGGTAGATCCCGCAAATCATTTTGATTCCCCCGCGGACGTGCTCATCATTGACGGTAAAATCTCCGCCGTCGGCAAAAATCTTTCCGCGCCCAAAGGCATCGGGCATTTCGACGCCAAAGGAAAAATCGTCTGCCCGGGCCTGATTGATTTGCACGTCCACCTGCGCGAGCCGGGCCAGACCGCGAAGGAAAATCTCGCCACTGGCACCGCCGCCGCCGCGCGTGGCGGGTTCACCTCCGTCGTCTGCATGCCCAACACGTCGCCTGCGATTGACACCGCCGGAACCGTCGCGCTCATCCGCGAACGCGCGGCGCGCGAGGGCATCGTAAACGTTTTTGTCACCGGCGCCATCACCAAGAACATCGCCGGCGAGGAACTTGCCCCCATCGGCGGCCTCAAACGCGCCGGCGTCGTGGCCATCACCGACGACGGCCATTGCGTCCAGAACCACGAGCTCATGCGCCACGCCTGCCAATACGCGAAAATGTTCGACCTGCCGGTAATGGACCATTGCCAGGATTATTCGCTCGTGACCGACGGCGTGATGCACGAGGGCTACTGGAGCACCGTGCTTGGGCTGCGCGGCTGGCCTTCGGCGGGCGAGGAAATGATCGTGGCGCGGAACATCCTGCTCGCGGAACTCACCGGCGCAAAAATCCACTGCCAGCATTTGAGCGCGGCGGGCAGCGTGGCGCTGCTGCGCGACGCGAAGAAACGGGGCGTGCCCATTTCCGGCGAGGCGTGTCCGCACCATTTTGTTTTGACCGACGCCGCCGTTGCCGGAAGCGAAAAATTTTGGAGCGCGGACGGAAAAGGTCTGGCCAAATTTCAAGGCGGCGAATTTCCCGAATGGCCGAAATACGACACGAATTGCAAGATGAACCCGCCGCTCCGCTCCGCCAAGGATCGCGAGGCGGTTCTCGAAGGACTGGCCGACGGCACGATTGAAATCCTGTGCAGCGACCATGCGCCGCACTGCGATTACGAAAAGGCGGTCGAGTTCGACTACGCGCCATTCGGCATCACCGGACTGGAGACGGAACTGGCCCTGTCGCTGATGCAATTGGTCCATGCGAAGCGCCTTTCGCTGGCGGACCTGATTGCCAAATTCACCGTCAATCCGGCGCGGTTGTTGAATTTATCCAAAGGCACACTGTCCGTAGGCGCAGATGCGGACGTGACGGTGTTCGATCCCGATTGCGAGTGGGTTTTCCGCGTGGAAGATTCCGCCAGTAAATCGAAGAACAGCCCGTTCTTCGGCTGGAAGCTCAAAGGCCGGGCCGTGGCGACGATTGTGGCCGGGAAAACCGTCTGGTCGGAAAAAAGTGAATTGGTTGCCGCGTGAACCGCGAATTCACGCGAATTGCTTATCCGAAAGAGACTCGTGTGATGGATTGAGGCCCGGTATTCTTTGCCCAATAAATGTCGCATCAACAGGACAACATTTCTGCCGGGACACAGGTCGTGTCGCTGGTTGAAGTGCGCGGGACCAACAATTCTCTTGTCCATCCGCGCGGCGCTGTGGGCGTGGTCACGCGCACGCCAACAGGTGATCAGAATCAATTCCTCGTCCGTTTTCCCGATGGTTTCGAAGTGTCTCTCACGCGCGAGCAGCTTGATGTCCTGAAACATTTCAAGGACCGCTTGAGGCCGCCGGTGGGGCGAGACTCTGTCGAGCACGCGAATGATTTTAACCTTGAATCCTGCATTATTTATCGCTGTGTTGTCGGTTCACGCGCCTACGGGCTGGATCACGACGAATCCGATACCGACCGACGCGGGATTTATCTCGCGCCCGCCGAGTTGCAATGGTCACTATTCGGCGCGCCGGAACAATTTGAGGACAACGCCACACAAAGCTGTTACTGGGAGTTGCAGAAATTCCTGACGATGGCACTCAAGGCGAATCCGAATATTCTGGAATGTCTTTACTCGCCGATGGTGGAAAAGGTCACGCCGCTAGGCGAAGAGTTGCTGGCTATACGGGAAGCATTCC
>JBEKRA010000497.1:0-2116 GCA_049519195.1 Verrucomicrobiota bacterium | reverse complement strand
TCAGTGACGAGGTGTCACCACCACTCGCGCCCGGCAACTTCGGAGTTCTGGTTGAAACCTCTGGCATCCGGTTCGAGTTTCGTGTGCTGCGGGTGATGACATCAGCGCTCCAGTCAAATTAGGTTGCTGCCCGTAAAACTTCCGCACACTCCCGACACGGAGAAGGCCCGTCTTCACGGCAACAACTGCAGCCGGTAGAATTTTTGGGGGGAACTGGTGATGGGATTGGTGTCCACAAACGTGATGACGGTGTTCGTCGCCGTGATGCTTTTCAAAACCGCCCAGTTCGTCCGGAGCAGATTGGTTTTGAATTGAACCTGATAGACCAGCCCGGTCATGGCGTTCCAGGCGAATTTGAGATTATTGTTCGTCTTCGCCACCGTCGCCGGCAGGAACGCCGTCGCCGGAATAAGCGTCAGGCTCACGTCGTCGAGGCACAAATACGACCGGTCATCTCGTTCGCCAATCTGCAAAACGGTGTTGGTTCCGGTGGCGGTGACGATGAACTGCAGATTGGTCCAGCCGCTGATTGGAGGAATGTCGGTCTGGTCAAAAAGCGTGTTCCCGTTCCAAGAGACGCTGAATTCGTTGGGCAGGTTGCCGCCGGAGATGGTCGGGCTGTTGAGCCACAAGGAAAGCAGATACGACTGGCCGGCAAGCGTCGGCGCCGTTTGCGAAAGATAAGCCAGCGCACCCGATTCACCCAACGCCGCCAAATAACTTCCAGAATGGGGATAGACAGATCCGTCGTGGGCTTCCACAAAACTGTTGTTGTTGTCCCCGCTAAAAGTCCAGCCGGTGAAATCGCCGGTCTCAAACCCGCCATTTTGAATCAGCGGCTGGCTCACAAGCAAGGTGAACAGCCGGCTCAACGCGTCGCCGCTGGTCTGGTTGGTGAACCACACGCTGGCGGTGTAAGTGCCGGCGGCCAGATTGGTGGCGGTGGAACCCAGGCTGACCGTCGCGGTGGTGGTGGCGTTCCCGGCCAGCGCGCCGCCGCCAGATGCCGTGAGCCAGGCGGAGGTGTTGATGAGCGACCATGTCTGCGAACCGTTGCCGGTGTTGGTCAACTGGTAACTTCCCGAGCTTGGACTAAACGGACCGGCAACCAATCCGGCGGCGGTGAAACCGGTCGCCGGCGTGACGGCCAGCGGCTGCTGCGCCTGCAAGGTGAACATCAGGCTTTGCACGACATGCGTGTTCCAGTTCGTCAGCTTCATGGTCGAGGCATAAGTCCCGACGGCGAGGCTGTTGGCGGCGGTGGCCAGGCTCACCGTGACATTGTTCGAGGCGCCGGCCGCCAGTGTCCCGCTGGTAACGGACGCGTTGAGCCAGGCGGATGTGTTGACGAGCGACCAAGTAAGCGAACTGGCGCCGGAGTTGGTCAGGAAAAAGATTTGCGAAGCGGGGCTGAACGATCCGCTCGCCGGGCCGGTCGCGTTAAAACCGCCCGCCGGCGAAATACCCAACGGGTCGGGTGGGACAAGCGCGTTGATCAAATTCTGCCCGGCCGGCGTGCCCCAGCCCGTGCAGAGGTCGTAGCCGGGAACGGCGAAGTATTTGTTGTGAACGGCGGCGTTGGTGTTGTTGCCGGTGGTGATGTCGTGAAAAGCCAACGCGTAGCTTGGCCCTTTGCCAATCGCGTAGATGGCCGGGTTGAGAAAGCCAACTGGCGGCTTGAGCGTGTTGGTGGCCTGCTGATTGACGAGCGCCGTAAAACCCGCCCACAGCGGCGCAGCGCAACTGGTGCCGTTGACGCCAGTTTCGTGCTGGCCGTTGTTCGCCACCACAAAAATATTGTCCGCAGCCATCGCCACGTCAGGAACATTTCGCAGCGTCGTCGAGCCTTGATTGGTCGTCATGTTGATGCCGGTCTGCCAGCTCGGAATCGGGATGCCATTGAAATTTGTCCCGCCGCCGCTGCCGTTCGTGCCCTGCCATGTGCCAAAATAATTCCAAACAGTTTCCGACGAATACGCACCGCCCGCCCCAGTCGTGGACAAAGTTGTCCCGCCAACCAGTGTGATGTTCGTGTCATCCGCCCACTGTGGTGTTCCCGAAATAAACGCGCCATCGTCACCGGAGGCTTGGAAAAACGATTGCCCCTGCGCGGCCA
>JBEKRA010000496.1:0-2119 GCA_049519195.1 Verrucomicrobiota bacterium | reverse complement strand
TCTGCCGATTGGAAAAATCATGGCCGCCACTGCTGGCGTGAATGCGCCGGCGCAGGAATTGCCGGCGGCGCACACGCCGGTGGACACGTTTGAATTCGAGCCGGATGAAAAGACCGTGCTGGGCGAACTGCTGCCGCACAGCCTGAATTTCCAGATGCACCAGGTTTTGCTGGAGGCCAAGGCCAGCGAACACAGCGCGCGCATGGTGGCGATGAAGAACGCCACCGACAACGCGCAGCAGCTCATCAAGGACCTGACGCTCGAATACAACAAGTTGCGCCAGTCGAACATCACCAAGGAATTGCTGGAAATCGCCAGCGCCCAAATGGCGGTTGGCTAGGCGCAATTTGAAATCTCAAATTTGAAATTTGAAATCTTAATATGAACAAAGGCAAAGTCGTTCAAATCATCGGACCGGTCGTGGACGTGGAATTTCCCGGCCAGCCGCCCGCCATTTACAATGCGCTGACCGTCGAATATGACCTGCCCGGCGGGGGCAAAACCAAGCTGACGCTCGAAGTGCAGCAGCATCTCGGCGACAACTGGGTGCGCACCGTCGCCATGTCCACCACCGAAGGACTCAAGCGCGGCTACGAGGTCGTGGATGCCGGCAAACCGATTTCCGTGCCCGTCGGCGAGGCCGTCATGGGCCGCGTGTTCAATGTCACCGGCGATGCCGTGGACGAACAGGGTCCGGTGAAGGCGGACAAGTATTGCCCGATTCATCGTCCCGCTCCCGCGCTCGTGGACCAGTCCACGTCGCCGCAGATTTTGACGACCGGCATCAAGGTCATTGACTTGATTTGCCCGTTCCTGAAGGGCGGCAAGGTCGGCGCGTTCGGCGGCGCGGGTGTCGGCAAGACGGTCGTCATCATGGAACTCATCAACAACATCGCCAAATTGCACGGCGGCATTTCCATGTTCGCGGGCGTTGGCGAGCGCACGCGCGAAGGCAACGATCTTTACAACGAAATGATCGAGGCCGGCGTCATCAAGGTGAAGAAGGACGCAAAAGGCCATCCGGTAAAAGGCGAAAACGGCCTGCCCATTATCGAGGCGGGTTCGAAAATCGGCCTCGTCTATGGCCAGATGAATGAGCCGCCCGGCGCGCGTCTCCGCGTGGCGTTGTCCGCGCTCGCCGTCACCGAGTATTTCCGCGACGAGAAAAATCAGGACGTGCTGCTGTTCATTGACAACATTTTCCGTTTCTCGCAGGCCGGCTCGGAAGTGTCCGCGCTGCTGGGCCGCACGCCGAGCGCCGTCGGTTACCAGCCAACGCTCGCCGCCGAAATGGGTGATTTGCAGGAACGCATCACCTCGACCAAGAAAGGTTCCATCACCAGCTTCCAGGCCGTCTACGTTCCAGCCGACGACTTGACCGACCCCGCGCCGGCGACCACGTTTGCGCATCTTGATGCGACCATCGTGCTGGAGCGCTCAATCGCCGAACTCGGCATTTATCCCGCCGTGGATCCGCTGTCCTCTAACTCCCGCGCGCTTGCGCCGGAAATCGTCGGGCAGGAGCATTACGACGTGGCGCGCGGCGTCCAGAAAGTTTTGCAGCGCTACAAGGATTTGCAGGACATCATCTCGATTCTCGGCATGGACGAGCTTTCACCCGACGACAAGCTCGCCGTCTATCGCGCCCGCAAAATCCAGCGGTTCTTGAGCCAGCCGTTCTCGGTCGCCGAAGTGTTCACCGGCCGTCCGGGCAAGCAGGTGCCTGTCGCCGAAACCGTCCGCGGCTTCAAGGAAATTCTCGAAGGCAAGCACGACGACGTCGCCGAGCAGAATTTTTACATGAAGGGCGGAATCGAGGAAATTAAAGAATCGTAACCGGGAGGGACGGCGTGTCGCCGTCCCTGAATAATGGGTCGCCGACACGGCGACCCTCCCAATAAAAATGGCAACCATCAAACTCGAAATTGTCACGCCGGAGGCGAAGGTTTTCTCCGACGACGTGGACATGGTCACGCTCACCGGCATGGAGGGCGAGATGGGCATCCTGCCGCAGCACATGCCGTTGATGACGCAGCTCGTCGCGGGTGAAATCATCGCGCAAAAGGGGAAGGACACGATTTTCATCGCCGTCGGCGACGGCTTTGTGCAGGTCACCGGC
>JBEKRA010000495.1:0-2119 GCA_049519195.1 Verrucomicrobiota bacterium | reverse complement strand
GTTGGGATTGTAGGAGCACCAGTCGTATTTCAAATAATCAAAGCCCCACTTGGCGTAGGTTGCGGCGTCCTGTAATTCATGATCGAAACTGGCGGCGCAACCGCCGCACGTCCACGGGCCGGGCGAGGAATAAAGTCCCGCCTTCAGTCCGAGCGAGTGGATGTAATCCGCCATGCCTTTCATGTCAGGAAAACGCGAATTCGGCATGATGATTCCATTGGTGTCGCGGAACGGCCCGCGCAAGGTCGCGTCTTGCGAGTTGCGATGGTTCTGCCAGAAATCGTCCACGTTGATGTAGGTCCAGCCGTGGTTGATCAGGCCGCTCTTGACCATCGCATCCGCCGCGCTCTTGACGCGATCCTCGGTGACGGCCTGCGCGAAACAATTCCAACTGTTCCAGCCCATCGGCGGCGTCAGCGCAATCTGGTCGCCGACCACGATGCGGAATTTCTTCTCCGACGTGCCGAGTGCGTTTTGCGCGCGCAGCGTGACAGCGGTTTCGCCCTTCTTCTTCAATTTGCCGGTGATGCGGCCGGTCTTGGCATCCAGCTTCAAACCGCGCGGCAGTTTTTTTGCGGAAAAGGTCATGGGCCGGTCGCCGGTCGCCGGAATCGTGTAAAGGAACGGCGAGCCGGGCCGCACGCCAAATATATTTGCGCCGTTGATGCGCGGCGTGGCTGGCGCGGGCGGCGTGAGGATGTAAGGCGCGATGACCGCGTTGGTGGCGGGCGCGACGGGCGCGTTCGTGTCGGCGGCGCGCAGATGGACGGTGACGCAAAGGCACAGTGCAAGCAGCAGGCGTGATTTCATCCGCTGATTTTGCAGCGGAAAATTTGCGCGTCAAGCTCGCGCGCCGAAAAAATTCTGTTAGCTTCAGCCTATGACGACGCTGCTCATTGCCACGCGCAACGCCCACAAGACCGGCGAAATCAGCGCCATCCTCGGCGCGCAATTCCAATTCCGGACGCTCAATGATTTCCCTAGCGCGCCCAAGGTCGTCGAGGACGCGGACACGTTTGCCGGCAATGCGGCGAAGAAAGCCGTTGAACTGGCGCGGTGGATCTGTTCAAAACATTCAACATTCAACATTCAACATTCAACGCCGAATTTAGTTCTCGCCGACGATTCCGGCCTGGAAGTGGACGCGCTGAACGGCGCGCCCGGCGTTCATTCCGCGCGCTTTGCGGCGCTGGACCGGAGCGCGGGCGGCCCGCCCGCGAGTTCCGCCGGCAACACGCCCGACGCCGACAACAACGCCAAACTGCTGCGCCTCCTCCAAAATATCCCGCCGGAAAAACGCACGGCACGATTCCATTGCGTCATCGCGCTGGCAGAAATTGGCGGTGGGGCGAGCGTCCCCGTGCGCCGGCTCGTCAGCAGCCCCGCCCCGCCAATTTTGTTTGATGGTGTGTGCGAAGGCCGGATTCTTTTCGCGCCACGCGGACAGAATGGGTTCGGCTACGATCCCCTGTTTATGCCGGTTGGTTTCGAGCAGACGTTTGCCGAGTTGGGCGAAGACGTGAAAAACAAATTAAGCCACCGCGCCAAGGCGCTGGGAAAATTGAAAGATTATTTCTGCACCGCAAAGTAGGACATGCGTCGCGCCTGTCTCCATTTTTTGAAAAGTCAGAGACAGCCGCGACGGCTGTCCTACAGTTATTTCAGCAAACCGCCGATCTGAAGTTTTTTCCGCAGCCGGCCGTTGGAGGCGCACATGCGGAGTTTGCCGTGCGGCGCGGGCAGCGCGTAAAATTCGCCGCCGGCATTTTCCACCAGCAACGAACCCGCCGCCACGTCCCACAAATTGATGGTGCGCTCGATGTAGGCGTCGAGCCGGCCACTGGCGACGTAGGCCAGTTCCAGCGCGGCGGAACCCATGACGCGGATTTTTTTGACGTGGCGCGCGAGCCGGTTCAAATGCGGCAGGCTCTTCTCCATGTTTTCCCGGTTTTTGGAAAACCCCATCGCGATGACAGCGGCTTCCAGCTTCGAGCGGTTGCTGACACGGACAATTTTTCCGTTCAACCGTGTGGGTCCGCCGCGAACTGTCGTCCAGAGTTCATCCGTGAACGGCCCGTAAATCACGCCGACGACCGATTCATGACTTTGGACTTTGGAC
>JBEKRA010000494.1:0-2120 GCA_049519195.1 Verrucomicrobiota bacterium | reverse complement strand
AACCGCCGTGGTGAATTTGCCGTTGTGGTCGTTGGCGAAGGCGTGGGCGGCGATGCCGGTTTGTTTCAGGTTGTTGATGCACCAGACGCGTTTGGCGCGCTTTTGGCTTGCGGTCACTGCTGGCAGCAGCAGGGCGGCAAGAATGCCGATGATGGCGATGACCGTCAGCAACTCCACCAGAGTGAACGCTCCTGACCCGCGTTGGGCAAGTGGACTTTTCATAGCCGCATAATGTCGAGCATAAGCCGTGCCGCTACGATTTTCAGGGAAAACGCCGGTGACTGATTCAGGAAATGCGTGGATTCCACGCAAAGTGCGTGAGCCTCACGCGCCGAGTTGGAGAGATCCGGACTTGAGAAGGACAAACAGAACTCGTCCGGCGCCCGGTTTAACCGGAACCATGCAATTGAAACCGGACGGGAGGCTGGGTTGCACCGTAGAACAGGCATCGCGCCTGTCTCCATCTAAAAAACCCGCGCGCGATTCGGTGATCGCCAACTCCGGTTGAAAACAACGCCTCAAGGCTATCATTCAAAGTTGGAGACAGGCGCGACGCCTGTCCTACTGCAGGGTTCCGGCATACAGAGTTTCACGGCAGCGCGAGCCGGTTGGTGGCGACGCCGGTTTGCACAAGCAATTCGCGCAAGAGAGATGAACTGGTTGTCTGCACAGCACCGTCGGCGAGGCCGATGTTGCCCTGGTCCATGTGGCGCGCGGCGGTCCAACTGACGGGCGCATTTGTCGCCAGCAGCAGCAGGCCGGATTTGACCGGACGACTGCCAATGGCGAAGTTTTCATCGCCGGAGAGGAACATGGCGGGTTTGTCATCGGCGGCATCAACGCCGGCGAAGTAGCTGACTTTGCTGTTGTCAAAACCGATTGTGAAATCTTTCGCGGCGGACCGGTCGGCGTCCGCGGGACAAAGCAAAATCCTGGGCGTGGACAGCTCATTGGACATGACTTGGAAAATCGGGGCCACATTTCCACGCAGCGCCGGTTCCATCGCGCCGCCTTTCTTCGAGGGAACCCGCATGGGCAGTTGATTGCCGTTGTCGCCTTCCCAAATGCGGAATGCCAGGCCGATTTGCTTCAAATTGTTGACGCATTGAATCTCCGACGACTTGTTTTGATGGACGATTCGGTGGACGACTTTCGGTCGGTGAAGCGCCAGATAAGCGACGCCGGTCAGCACGCACACCACGGCCACGCTCACCAGCACCTCGGTGAGTGTCAGCGCGTGGTTTCTTTGATTTGAGCAGCGCGGTTTCATGGCCGCACCTGGTTTAGTGGCCGCCGTTTTTGATCATCTGAACCGCGAGGACGATCAAGGCGATGATGATGAGAACGGCGATGCCGGCGCCGATCCAAAAATACAAACCACCCTTGTTCCGCTTTTTGGAAAAAACCCTGCTGGAGGTGTCCAGCCCCTGCTTGCGGCCGCCGCCTTCCAGATCGCTCAAGCTGACGCCGCGCGGTATGACCATGGTGGCATCCGACACTTTTCTCGCCGCCGGAGCCGCCGGGGCTGGCGACGCTGCTGGCGCTGCTTGAACCGCCGGAGCCGCCGCCGCGGTAGCCGCTCCTTCCAGTTCCAGCTTCAATTCAACCTGGCCGAGGCGCAGCTTCTGGCCGGGTTTCAAGACGCTTTCGGTGATTTGCGCGTCGTTGATGAAGGTGCCGTTGGTCGAGTTGAGGTCGCGGATGACGACTTCGCCGCCGCGCAGAAGCGCCTCGCAGTGGTGGCTGGAAACCGACGGGTCGGCGATTTGAAATGTGTTATCCTCAACGCGACCGACTGTGGTGCGATCCACGTTCAGCTCGTGCGCGCGGCCTGTCATGCCCTGCGTCAGGATAACCAATTTGGCCATAGCTTGATGAACCCGATTATGTTCACAGCACGCCGCAAGTCAAACTGAAATGTTAATGTAAAATTTCCAGCTTAACCGCGCCGTTCAACCAGCGAACGAAATTCCGCGAACAATGGCGTCGAATCGTGCGGGCCGGGCGACGCCTCCGGATGATATTGCACGCAAAAAACCGGCTTCGTTTTGTGCCGCAAACCCTCGACGGTCTGGTCGTTCAAATTGACGCGGTTGACCGCGACGTCGGACGGCAGGCTT
>JBEKRA010000493.1:0-2121 GCA_049519195.1 Verrucomicrobiota bacterium | reverse complement strand
TGAAAATGGGCGCCTATCTGTTGACCGGCTCCGCCGCCATCTTGAGCGACGCCGCCGAGTCGGTGGTGCATATGGCCGCGGTCGTTTTCGCCGCCTACAGCCTGCGGCTGTCCTATCGTCCCGCAGACAAGGATCATCTTTACGGCCACGCCAAGATTTCGTTTTTCTCGGCCGGATTCGAGGGGGCGACAATCATCCTGGCTGCGTTCTACATCATTTACGAATCCATCCACAAATGGCTGGCTGGCCTGCAATTGGCAAACCTCGGCGCCGGCACGGGGCTGATAGCCGTGGCGGCGGTCATCAACGGCGGATTGGGCGCCTACGTGTTGTGGCTGGGGCGCCGGAAAAACTCGCTCATCCTGGAGGCAAACGGCAGGCACGTGCTGACCGACTGTTGGACCAGCATCGCGGTGCTGGCGGGGCTGGCGCTGGTGATGACAACAAAATGGATGCCGTTCGATCCCATCTGCGGCATCATCCTGGCCTGTAACATTCTCTGGTCCGGGGCGGGTTTGATCAAGTCGGCGTTCGTCGGTTTGATGGACAAAGCCGACCCGGAGGATCAGGCGAAGCTCACGGAGATTTTGGACCGGGAGACGCAGCAGCGCGGCTTGAGCTATCATCAACTCCGGCACCGCAACCTGGGCGATGCCCACTGGGTTGATTTCCATCTGTTGTTCCCTGAAGAAGTTTCCCTGTTGAATGCGCACCAGACCGCCACGGAAATTGAGCGTGTGATAAAGGTGTCCCTGAAGCCCCGCGCCTATGTTACCACGCACCTTGAGTGCGCCTCCGACCATGACGCGTTGCATCCGGATGAGAGGGATGGAAAAGCCGGGGACAAGCCATGAGCGGCAACTGGAAATTTGGCAGTGGGTCGGTTTGAAATCCGTGTTGCGGGAAATCCGCCCTTCAAAGAGGTTTTCTTTTGGAGGGCGGTCCTGTATGATTCAACCAACAACGTATACAACACCATGAACAACACAGCAAATAATCTGAAAGAAGCATTCGCCGGAGAAAGCCAGGCCAATCAAAAATACCTCGCGTTCGCCAAAAAAGCCGAAAATGAAGGCTACAAAAACATCGCCAAACTGTTCCGCACGACGGCGGAAGCCGAGCGAATTCACGCGGAAGGACACTTCGGCGCCATTGACGGCATCGGGTCCACGGCCGAGAACCTTGGGGCTGCGATTGCGGGGGAGACTTACGAATTCACCCAGATGTATCCGCCCATGCTCAAGCAGGCGGAAGCGGAAAACCACAAGGCAAAGCGGATGTTTGGTTATGCGGTCAAGGCTGAAGCCGTCCACGCCCGCCTTTATCAAATGGCGCTTGAAGCGGTGAAAAACGGCAAGGATTTGCCCCAGGACAGGATTTATCTTTGCCCCGTCTGCGGCGACATTGAGTTTGGCGCTCCGCCCGAAACCTGCCCTGTCTGCAAGGCCAAGGGATCGAGCTTTATCCAAGTGCGGTAGTTTTGCGGATGAATTTTCGGCTGGCGCGCGCCTGCCAACAGAGGATGCCGTCAAAACGGCGGGCGTGAAGCATCCACCTCGGCATTGCCCGCGACGCGCGACGTCATCTGGCCGCTTGTTTCATCAAAATGCGTCAAATCAAAAATTGGATCGTTACCAGTCAGCGACCTCCGGCAAAGCCGGAGGCTTGAAATGGTGAACCGCCCAAGGCGGGTTATCTATCGGCCTGCCGGCAAAGACGTCCGATTCCGCAATCGCTGGACATAGCGCAAGGAGGTTGCATCATTGGGGTTGCGCTGAAGAACGTCCTCAAATTGTTTGAGGGCATCATCAAGCTTTTCCTGTTCGTATAAGGCGACGCCCAAGTCAATACGCGCATCAATCAAATTGGGATCAAGCCGCAGGGCCTGGCGAAACTCCTGCTCGGCCAGGGCGGGCTTCCCAAGACGGCCCAGTTCAAAACCCAGTTGCATGTGTGGTTGAGCCTGATCGGGCTCCAGTTCAACGGCCGACTGATATTGTCGCGCTGCTTCGTCATGCCGGCCGAATGCTGCCAGCGCTTGTCCGGCTTCCATCCGCAATCCGGGATCCGACGGGCAAAGCTCAATGGCGGCGGCATAATTGGTGACGGCCAGTCCAAACC
>JBEKRA010000492.1:0-2127 GCA_049519195.1 Verrucomicrobiota bacterium | reverse complement strand
CGACCGCGAGCGCAATCAATTCGTCGTCACTTTGTTTTTTCATCACTTCCTGTCGCCCGACGATTGGGTGTGGCTGCGAAAACTTGAGGTTGAACTCAACGACGAAGAAGCGCGTGCGCTCGTGTTCGTCCGCGAAGCCGGCGCGATCAACAACGCCGCTTACCGCGACATCAACCGCGTGGACGTGCTCAACGCCAGCACCCATCTCCGCCGTCTGCGCGATAACGGGCTGCTCAATCAAAAAGGCAAGGGCGCGGACACATATTACCTGCCAACTGAAAAGTTTTTGGCGCCGCTGCGCCCGACCGCACCGGCGGCAACCGGCGCGCAACCGATACAGCCTCCGCCGCAATCTGGTATGCTTTCCGCTCAATCTGGTAAGCTCGCCGCGCAACCTAGCAACCTCCCGGCGCAACCTAGCAACCTCCCGGCGCAACCTAGCAACCTCCCGGCGCAACCTAGCAACCTCGGGCTGCAAACCGAGCTGTTAAAATCCTTGCCGGAACATTTGAGCCGGCGAGTCTCCGGCCTTTCCGGCAAAGCGGATCGGGAGGCCGTCGCCGCCCTTATCGTGGACCTCTGTGTCTGGCAACCGTTGGCCGCCGACCAAATCGCCACCATCCTTGGCCGCAATCCGGTTTACCTTCGCACGTCTTTCTTGGTTCCGCTCGTGCGTTCCAAGCGCCTGCGGCATACGATTCCAGAGCAGCCCAATCATCCGCAGCAAAAATACCGGGCGGCGGAACGAAAGGAGGCGACGGCGTGAAAACGGCTGGTTGGTTCGACTCTTTACCGACTGCATGGAGCAGCCGTCGTTTGAAATATGCCGCGAAGCTCGGCAATGCTCGCACCGATGGGCGACCGGACGGTGCGCGTTATCTCGGACTTGAAAATGTTGAGTCCTGGACTGGTCGCCTAATCGAATCAGAGCCAGCCGGTGGAAATGCGGAAGAAGCCGTCGGCGCTGACAGCGTGGTTAATTGCTTTGACCGTGGTGACGTTCTGTTCGGGAAACTCCGGCCTTACCTCGCAAAAGTGCATTTGGTCGAGCAATCTGGTGTCTGCACCACGGAACTGTTGGTTTTGAAGCCGCAGCCGGAGGTTGATGGAAAGTTTTTGCTCTACTCGGTGTTGAACGAAGGATTCATCACGCTTGTTGACTCATCCACGTTTGGCTCGAAGATGCCGCGAGCTGATTGGGATTTCATTGGCAACATGCGAATGCCCGTTCCTCCACTTCCAGAGCAGCGGGCGATTGCGGATTTTCTGGATCGGGAGACGGCGCGGCTGGATGCGCTGGTGACGGAAAAAGAACGATGGCTGGAATTGCTGGCGGAGAAACGCCGCGCGCTCATCACCTGCGCCGTCACGCGCGGCCTCAATCCCGCCGCCCCGCTGCGCGACTCCGGCATCGAATGGCTTGGCCAAATTCCGACGCATTGGCAAGTCGAACGATTGAAGTTTCATCTTCATGGAATCGAGCAGGGATGGTCGCCGCAATGCGAAAATAATCCAGCAGACAACGGCGAATGGGGAATTTTGAAAGCGGGCTGTGTCAACGCTTGGGAGTTTGATCCAAATGAGAATAAGCGATTGCCAGATGGTCTTGAACCAGCAACCGAATACGAAATCAAACCCGGCGATATGTTGATGAGTCGAGCCAATACGACAGAATTACTCGGAAGCACGGCTTTGATTCGAGAAGTTCGCCCACGGTTGCTGCTGTGCGACAAACTTTACCGCCTGAACGTCAACGAAACCGATCTCGAAAAAGAATTTCTTTTCTTCTTTCTCCGTTCGCCAGCGGGACATTTTGAGTTCGAACGGGACGCTACGGGCACAAGCGCTTCAATGCAAAACATCGGACAGGATTCAGTTCGGAATCTGTGGTTGCCAGTTCCATCGCTGGACGAACAACGCGCCATCGTCGCCCACATTTCAGCGGAGACGGCGAAGCTGGACGCCTTGCGCGCGGCCACAGAGCAGACGATTGCCCTGCTGAAAGAGCGCCGGGCCGCCCTCATCGCCGCCGCCGTCACCGGAAAACTCTGCATCAATTAAACCAACCAACCCCAAGGATAACAATGAAACTACTCCGAATAATCAGCGTGCTTGTCCCGGTGATTT
>JBEKRA010000491.1:0-2129 GCA_049519195.1 Verrucomicrobiota bacterium | reverse complement strand
TCTTTTCCTCCAGCAGTGTTCGCAACGACTTCTTGGCGTAATGCAGGCGCGATTTCACCGTGCCAAGCCGCGTTTCCGTAATGCGCGCAATCTCTTCCAGCGAAAAATCCTCGACGAAATGCAGCAGCAGCACGGCGCGTTGCGGCGGCGGCAGTTGATTCAGCAAATTCATAAATTCGGCCTCCTGTTCGCGGCGGATGAGCAAATCGTCCGGGCCGGTTTCAAATTCGTCCGGCGATTCTGGAATCTCACCGAACAAGATTTCTTTGCCGCCGTGTCTGCGCCAGAGCTGGATGACCTTCTGGTGTGCGATGCCGAAGAGCCAGCTTCCGAATTTGTCATCCTCGCGCAAGCCGCTGACATGCCGCGCTGCGGCGATGAAGGTCTCCTGCACGATGTCGAGGCTCGTCTGCTCGTTGTGGACCAGTTCAAATACATAGACGTAAAGCGGCAATTGGTAGCGGCGAAACAGCGCGTCCCAAGCCTCCGGTTTTCCCTCGCGGGCCTGTTGCACGGGCAATTGTTCGCTTTCAGCCACTGCCGGCATTTTCATCCAGTGGAATGCGCGTGGCGAGAAAAGGTTCAACGGAAGGAGACAATTGTTGATTTGGGACGGCGACACGCCATCCCTCCCAATTCAATTTTTCCAGACCCAATCGCCTTTGGTGAAATCAATTCCACCATTTGGCATTTTTGCTGAAACGTCTTGGCCGCCGTCGTCCTTTTCGTTCCAACCGACGGAATAGAGCAGAAATTTTCCATCAGCCGTGGGGCGATAAATGAGTGGCTCGCCACCGATGATGTCGTGCGGAATCTTTTCGATGAATTGCGGCGAAAGCGCGTCGAGCGTTGCGGGATACTGGCCGGTCGCGAGGCGGTAACGTTCAAGCGCACAGACGATTTGCGCCTCGTTCGCCATCGTTTGATTGTGCGCGGTGGTTTGTTCCGCCCTGGTAAAATTGGGAATGGCGATTGCGGCCAGAAGTTTATACGGTGACTTGTGACGGAAAAATTTGTCAACTTCGCGGGATGCCTCGGCAAATCTGCGCGGCGCAATGGTTTTGTGCGAGAGGTCAAAGCCATCCAGCGGCTTCTGCCCAAGCATGGCGACATTGACCATGTTTTGGTAAGTCCAACCGCGCGGCCAGAACCACCAACGGACTCTGTCCGTCCATTTCACATGGCCTGTCATATCGAACATTTTTTTGATCCAGACGATTTCAGCATCGCGACATATGGCTGCCGGCTCTTCATGAAGAGCTTCCAGCACAAACGGAGTCAGATTGATTTCCTTGAGTTGTTCCTGAAGCGCGGCGAGTTGCGGCTCCTGCCAGGCGCGCGATTGCAAACCGCCGGCGATGGCGTCCACATAAAGTCCGGTGACGGCGACGTTGATCATTGCCGCGACCAAAGTCATCGGCTTGCCGGTTGGCGCGGCTTGCATCAAACGGCACATGTCGTGAAGCAGTGTCAATTCCTGCAAAGCCTTGTCCGGCTGGCCAAGCAGCAAATCGCATTTTGCGCGCTGCGCGAGCACTTGGGCGACATTGCGCACGGCAACGAAGTTTGGAATTGGCATCTGGTATGGTATTGAATAGTCGCCGTCCATCCGCGCATAAGGCAGTTTCAACGCTTCGCGCATCAAATCGAAATCCGGCTGGAACTGGTCGCTCCAAGCCAGATAATCGCGCGCCGCCGGTTCGGTTGTGATCGTAGCGGTTGTATTTGTGTTGGAGTAAAAGCGCTTGGAAAATTTTTCTGATTCGTTGAAATCATTCGTGGACACCCACCGATTTGGCATCGCGGGCAATTTCACAAACCGTGCCGCCATTTTCGGCGCCTTGAAAAAATTCTGGTCATCCGGCACGGGCGGCGGAATGTATTTGTCCCAGTCCAGCACTTCGCCTTTGGCCGCCAGTTCGTGTTTGCAATTTTCCCACGCGCGCCAGCCGCGCAAGTCCTCCTCGGCATAAAAAAGAACAACCAGACCGATAAGGCCGAGGAAGCCAAAAAGCAGCCGCCGGAGGAGGGTTTTCATGCGGGGCGTTTTACAAGATTGCCAACGCCGCGTCAATTGCGCTAAATAAGGCGAATGCCAACGGTTGCCGAACAACTCCGCGCCGCGCGCG
>JBEKRA010000490.1:0-2130 GCA_049519195.1 Verrucomicrobiota bacterium | reverse complement strand
GGGAAGAAAACCAAAAGCAGAAAACCGGCCCACAAAAAACCAACAACCAAAACATAACAATGCCCCCAACCTTGTAGCGTAATTACCCCGCGCTTGAGGTCATTGATTCAAAAACGCGCCGCTGGCATAGGTGCGAAAAACATTACACCTTTCGAGTTTCAAGACAATCGAAATCAGTTTGATTGCCGAAAGGCACGGCGATCAAATACCAAAAATGAATCTTTCCATGACCTGCTCTCTTGCCGACCGTTTCAAAAGCGGTTCGCAAAAGGCTGGCAACGTCACCGAGGCTTGGGGCGCGGAGAATTTTTATTGCCCGAATTGTTCCTCGCCCAAATTGGATTGGCTCAAGCCGGGAACCAAGGCGAGCGATTATCTCTGCCCGCATTTCCGCCTGCATCCAATTCCGGCGCGACAAGGCGGATACTGGTATCGGGGAGCGCACGCGCCTCGCGTGCAGCCAACGACGCCCTCGTCGTTGGCATTGGCGGGACGGAGACGGCACCACGATCGTTCATCGCATCCGAAATGTTCGATGCGGGGCGCGTCGAACCACACGCGAGGCGCGCGTGCTCCCCATTTCAGCCCTCCGCCATCATCAATCGTCCGCCCCTGCGCACCGGCGCCCGCCGCGCCGGTTGTGTCGGCTGCAATTTCGATTTGTCCCGCGTCCCCGCCGAGGCGCGGATTGAAATCATTTCCACTCGTAGGAGACGAGGTGACGAGTCTCTAATTAAAAAACCGGGTCAGAGATTCCTCACGTCATCTCCTACAAATCAGACGGTCATCATCCCGCCGGAGGAAGTGCGGGAAAAATTCCAGCGCGTCAAACCTCTCAAGGACATCTCCAATTGACGCGCAAGCCGGGTCGAAGATAATCTCGGAAGCATGACGAACAGACCGTTGACCTGGAACCAGGAGAAGTTGAGCAACGAGCACAGCCACCTGGTGCGGCACATGAACCGGCGGCGATTCATCACGGTTGCCGCGCTGGCGACGGGTGCGCTGGCGGGTATTCCTGCCTGGGCGCAGGAGAGTGCAACAAAAGTTCGTCTATCCTTCGGAATCGCGGCGACAGGTTCAGTGCCGGTGAATTATATTGGCTTCAGTTGTGAAACGGCGCAATTGGCTGACCCGGCTTTTTTTGCCGCAGACAACCGGGAGCTGGTGTCGCTGTTTAAGGCGCTCACGCCCGAAGGCATCCTGCGCCTGGGCGGAAATTCCAGCGACTTTTGCTGGTGGAAGGCGGGAGCTGCCGACCAGCCGCCGGAGTTGCCCGAATCCGCTCACCGCGCGGATAACTGGATGCCGCACTCGTTCACGGCGATCGAGCCGGTTGCCGTGGATCATCTGGCAGGCTTTTTGAAGGCGACGGGCTGGAACGCGATTTATGGCTTGAATCTTGGGACGGGCACGCCCGCGCAGGATGCGGGGGAGGCGGCTTATGTTGCCCGGCGGCTGGGCAGGCGGCTGCTCTTTTTTCAGATCGGCAATGAACCGGAGTTTTACCGCGACGCCAACAACCGGTTGCGGTCGCAGGACTGGAACTTCGACAAATATCTCGCCCAATGGATGACGTTCGCCAAAGCGGTCATCGCCCGCGTGCCGGAAGCGCGTTTCGGCGGGCCGGACGTCGGTTCCAATGCGCAGTGGGTCATCCGTTTCGCGCGGGAAGCTCCGCCACTGCTGCCCGGCCGGATTGTGGCCTGTAGCAGCCATTATTACGTCATGGGGCCGCCGGACAATCCGCGCTCCACCGTCGCGCGGTTGCTCGCTCCCGATCCCAAGGTGGATGACGAGGTGCCGCGCATCATAAGCGCGGCCAGGGAATCCCACCTCGCCTACCGAATGACCGAGGGAAACTCCTGTTACCGCGGCGGCAAGCCGGGGGTGAGCAACGCCTTCTGCTCCGCTCTCTGGGCGGCGGATTACCTCCTCAAACTGGCAAGCTTTGGCTGCGTCGGGGTGAACCTCCACGGCGGGGGCGCCAGTGTGATTAGCAGTGCCCTCGGCGGACATCTGCCGGGAGCGCAGCTTTCCCCCGAGGCCGCGACCATTGCCGCCGAGGGCAGCTTCTACACGCCCATTGCCGGCAGCCGGGAAAAAGGATTCAGCGCCCGGCCGGTCCTC
>JBEKRA010000489.1:0-2134 GCA_049519195.1 Verrucomicrobiota bacterium | reverse complement strand
GGCTGCGCTGGCCCGGTGTGGGCCAACAAGCTCCGGGACGGCTCGTGCTCTGCACCTTCCCGCTGGACGCCGTGCCGATGGGTTCGGGCGTCAACGACCGCATCAATTTTGTCCGCAACGTGCTTTCATTCCTTGCGCCCGGCCTGCGGGGCGTGGGCACCGTCACGCTCGACTCGCCGGCGTAGTCCCTGCCCGGACTGGCGACGGCTGAAGTCGGCGATTCCGATCTGGCTGGAAATGGAACCGTGGCTGTCACCGCGTCGAGCACGACGGAACCGGGCGGCGTTTCCGTCACGCTTTACGAGACGACCACACCGGGCGTTTTCGACGGCTCGTTTCAAATCATTTCCGCCACCAATCCAGCAACGGCCGGCAAGGTGCGCGCGCGGGACGGCGACACCATCACGGTGGAATACTATGACGCCTCGTCCGGCAGCCAGGTGAGCGCCACGGCGACGGTTGACACGAGCGCACCGGTCATCAGCGGTGTGGCCGCCGAGCCGGATTACGAACAAGCCGTGATTTCCTGGGGCACTTCCGAACCGGCGGATACGCTCGTGCAGTTCGGCGAATCTTCGTTCCTCGGCCGCACGGCTTACAATGCCGCGCTCAACACTTACCACGAAGCCACTCTGGCCGGCTTGGCGCCGAACCGGCTGTATTACTACCGCGTGGTCAGCCGCGATGCCGCAGGCAACACGGCGGTGGATGACAACGGCGGCGCGCTCTATACGTTCTCAACCTTGACGCCGCTTTCGCCGCCGTGGGCGGACAACATGGATTCCGGCGCGTCAGACTGGATCGTGCAGACCAGCGATGACAGCGAGGTGGGATGGACGCTTGGCGTGCCACACAACGGCGCGGAAACCAGTGCCCACTCGCCGCCAGATGCCTGGGGCAGCAATCTCAATGGCGATGTCATTGACACCGCGGAATCATTTTTGATCAGCCCGGCGATTGAGCTGACCGGTGGCAACACCGCCACGCTCACCTTCTGGCACAGGTATGATTTTACCGACGGCGAGTCCGAGTATGACATTTACGAATATGGCGACCTGCTGGTCGTGACGAACAACGGCGTGGACTCCGTCATCGCGGCGGAATACACCGGCCTGTCCGGCGGCTGGACGCGGGAACAGGTTGATCTCACACCCTTCATCGGCCACGTGATTTATCTGGTCTGGGATTATGAAATGTTCTCCCTTGATACGCGCGTCCGGCCCGGCTGGCTGGTGGACGACGTTTCCATCACGGTTTCAAACGTGACGCCCGGCACGATTCAAATCACCAAAAATCTCTGGCAACCGCCCTACATTCTGACCGGCCCGATGTTCAAAACCGGAAAGGCGCGCGAAACGCTCATCACCAACGCGCCGCCCGGACAATACATCGTTCACTTCGGCGACGCGCCGTATTATCAAACGCCCGCGCCGCAGACGAACGTGCTTGCTTCGAGCGGCAACATCGTGTTCCAGGGCAACTACACGTTTGCCGATGCGAACACGAACGGCATTCCCGACGCGTGGGAAACAAATTTCTTTGGCGGCGTCTCGACGAATCGCACGCGATTCACTGACTCGGACGGGGACGGGATGCCGGATTACGCCGAGTTCATCGCCGGGACCAACCCAACCAATGCCGCCTCGCTGTTTAAATTCCTTTCCGCCACATCCCGAACCAATGGCATCGTCGAATTTCAATGGTCGGCCATCCCTGGCCGGGCTTATCAAGTTCAGGGTTCGACCAACCTCGTTGTTGGCTGGATGCCGCTCACCGGCTGGCTGCAAGCTTTGGGCAGTTCCATGTCCCAGGCCACAACCAACTCCAATTCCGGCTCGCAATTTTTCCGCGTGCAAGTCCAGCCGTGAGCAAATGCGTTGGACGAATGCGAAGCCGCCTTGCGCCGGTCGCATTGGATGATTTTTCGCTGGCAAAAATGGGCGGACCGGGATTAACTGGGCAAAAGTTGGCAATTTCAGGCTTATGAAAAAACATCTTGCTGAATTCATCGGCATGTTCTTTCTCGTCCTCACCGCCAGCATGACGATCATTGATCCGGACGCGGACGCGCTCGCGCCGCTGGCCATCGGCGCCGTGCTTTTGGTGATGGTGTATGCCGGCAGCGATGCCCCGC
>JBEKRA010000488.1:0-2140 GCA_049519195.1 Verrucomicrobiota bacterium | reverse complement strand
CGCCGGTCTGGGTCGCGGAACAACTCGAAGGCGCTTCTGAAAAAGCAACCACGCTATTGCGCCAGGCTAAATCGAAAATTCACGACGACCAAAATCCGGAATTTCGCCGGCTCGAGTTGGATGTGACGATCCAGGCTGGACTTGGAAAGTTTTTTGCCGCGAAATTCCGCGCCGGAGTTCTTTATGAGCTTTACCGGCACACCGACTATCGCGAAACACTTGAGAGGGCGATAGCAGCGAACCATACGGCACGAGCGGCGTGGGCAGAACTGGCGGCAGCGGCGAAAGGCATTTACCGCGACGACATCACGTTCGGACCCGAATATTACCAGCGCGGCCATTGGCAGGATCGGCTCGCCGCTTTGGACGAGGATATCACGG
Source organism: Verrucomicrobiota bacterium (assembly GCA_049519195.1). Lineage (GTDB taxonomy): Bacteria > Verrucomicrobiota > Verrucomicrobiia > Limisphaerales > UBA11358 > UBA11358. Next base: position 1,759 of record JBEKRA010000488.1, on the reverse strand, counting down.
ACATGGAAAAGTTTCGGATGAATCGCATCCAATCAATAAGCGTTGCAATGATGGAGGAGGAGTGGCAGGCAATTGAACTGGCTTCAGGTGCTACCCGAATGACATCGAAGCATCCATCGCTCGCGGATTTTCACATCCCACCGACGTCATTCCGGCGCGGCCAGCCACTTTCCATCGCCGTCCACGCACCCAAAGTTGCCGGGGTGCGGCTGCGTTATCGCCGCGTCAATCAAGCCGAGGATTGGCGGATGCTTGAAATGGCGCACTCGGGAAAAGATTTTTGCGCGGAGATTCCGGCATCTTACACCGACTCGCCGTTCCCGCTGCAATATCATTTCCAAATCCACGCTAACGACGGCGGCGTGCGGTTGCATCCCGGCCTGAATCCCGGCTGGAACGGCCAGCCTTATTTCGTCGTGCGGCAGGCGTAATCCGCTAATTGCGCAAATTGACGCAAATTCCTCGGCAGGGTTGTGCTGCCGCACAGCCTTCTTGGTTGATCACGGCGACGGCAGAAAAAGAAGCCTGACAATTCCGGCTGGTTTTACTTTAATCCGCAACAACCAAAACGAAAGGTTTTCCATGCGACAACAAATATTTCCTTCCACCGGCCATGACACGAAGGCCCTGGCGCTTTCGGCGTTCATCCTCATTTTCGGAGCGTGCGGCGTGTCTTCGCGGGCTGCGGACACGCTCACGGGCGATATTCTCCCCGCCGAGGGCGGTGATTTGATCATTCATCCCGTCAACCACGCGACCTTTGTCATGGGCTGGAATGACAAGGTGATTTATGTGGACCCGGTTGGCGGCGGCAAACGATTCGACGGATTGCCCCGGCCCGGCGTGATTCTGTTGACCCACACGCACCCCGACCATTTGAGCGTGGAAACCCTGCAGGCTTTGGCTGGCGAGAAGACCGTTCTTGTGGCGCCGCCGTCCGTGGCGGATCAACTGCCCGAAAAACTGCGCGGCCAAACCATCGTCTTGACCAACGGCGAAACGAAATCAGCCGCCGGCATCGTCATCGAGGCCGTGCCGATGTATAACACGACGCCGGAACGGGCACAATATCACCCCAAGGGCGGCGGCAACGGCTACGTCGTCACCCTGGGCGGCCGGCGCGTCTATGTCAGCGGCGACACGGAGGACATCCCGGAAATGCGCGCGCTCAAAAACATTGACGTGGCGTTCCTCTGCATGAACCTGCCCTACACCATGACGGAGGAGCAGGCCGCCGGCGCCGTCCGCGAATTCAAGCCGAAGATCGTCTATCCGTATCACTCGCGCGGCAGCGACCTGGAAAAGTTCAAAAAACTCGTCGGCGCCGACAGCGGCGTCGAAGTGCGGCTGCGCAACTGGTATTGAGCCGCGCCGCCGCAAAAGCCGCAAAGATTTTTCAACCGCTGATGAACGCTGATGGACGCTGATGACGTAGGACAGCTCGTCTCGCCTGTCTCATTTTCTGCCTTTGGAGTGAGACAACGGAATGGGGACAAAGGAATTTTTAATTGCCCTGCCTGTCTTGCCGAAGCTTCAAAGCGAAGGCAGATCCCAAATTCCTCTGTCAAAAACCGCTGATGAACGCGGATTGACGCTGATAACGTAGGACAGCGCGTCCCGCCTGCCTGGGCGGAATGGAAAAACGGTGGGGCGAGCGTCCCCGCGAGCCGAACCACTCCTTGCCGCAAAAGAACGCAAAAGCCGCAAAGAATTTTGACACTGATTTCACCGATTTACACTGATTGAATCCGAATCCGTG
>JBEKRA010000487.1:0-2146 GCA_049519195.1 Verrucomicrobiota bacterium | reverse complement strand
CGCGTAGCTGATGGACTGGAACGTGTAGAACGAAATCCCGATGGGCAGGATGACGTGCAGCAGCGTCCAGCCGGGATTCCAGCCGAGCTTCACGAGCAGCGCGTCCAGCGAGCCGGTGAAAAAGTTGAAGTATTTAAAAAAGCCCAGCGCGCCCAGGTTGCTGCCCAGGCTCAAGAGCAAGAAGGCGCGCCGCTGCCTCTCCACCGGCAGCCGCCATAGCAAATGATAAACCGTTCCATAAATAACGGGGAAGGCCGCCGCCGCGAAGATGATCCCTTCCGCGACAGTTCGCTGCGCGGAGTAAAACGCCGAACAGCCGAGCAGCCAGCCCAGCGGCAACAATCCGATGCCGATGACTTTTGCCGCGGATTTTCTCCGGCCCGCGATGGCGAGCGCGCCAAAAAAGTCCACCACCGTGGTCGTGAGCAGCAGCGCAAGAAAACGCGCGTCCCACATCGCGTAAAAAAAGTAACTGGCGGCGAGCAATAGGAAAATCCGCCCGCGCCACGGCAGTTGCCAGTAAAGCAACACGATGGCGGTCAAAAAAAGCGCATATTGCCAGGAAACAAAGGACACGCGCGATTCATCGTGCTGAACGAGTTTTGTTTTGTCCAGCAATTCAAAAACAGGTGTCGGAACTCCATGAGAATGTCCCCTTGGCAACTCGATAGGTCGCGTCAAGAGTTGTGTGTAAAAGCTGGGAGTGGGTGCTGGGTCCAATGTTGGTTCATACGATCAAAGACGCTGAATAGTATTCGTTCACAACTGTCGCGGGTGGTAAAGGCGCACATGGTGCGGATCCGGCGGCGCACTTCGACAAAGAGCCGCCCCAAGGCTTTAAGCACGCTGGGTGCAATACGGGGTGCAATGGAAATAAAACGGTTCTCCTCTCCTTGAACTCACGGCAATCCAGTTCTCGCGTTGTCCCCGCAACGAATGAGAAAGGAAATGCACGGGGGCAGATTCCTAACGTGATCGCATACGATTTGGTTTTGCACGTATCACATGGTTTGGTGCATGAAGTTTTAGGTATCGGGTGTTGATTCAATATCACGCGCTTTGAGCGTGATTCTATATTGGCAGGTGGTGGAGTGCTCCGAAAATTGCAAATCGCCAGTGGAGCGGGGATTTGGTAGAACTGGGCGCATGAGCGAAGCAACAATTCTTCTGGATGCTCTTGCCCAAGGCAAGGAGCACGCGGCGGAAGAGTTGCTGCCGCTGATTTATGAGGAGTTGCGGAGCTTGGCGGCGGCACACATGGCGCGCGAATCGTCCGGCCATACCCTCCAGCCCACGGCGCTGGTGCATGAGGCGTGGTTGCGCTTGGTGGGTGGGAATGAGTCAAGATGGAAGGATCGTGCCTATTTTTTTGCGGCGGCGGCGCAGGCAATGCGCCGCATTCTTGTTGAACATGCCCGGCGGAAAGCGGCGCTAAGACACGGCGGGGGGCAGGAGCGAGTGAACACCGAAGGCTTGGAATTGGCCGAAGCCACGCCGGACGAGAAGGTTCTGCTGATAGACGACGCGCTGGCGCAATTGGAGAAGGATTATCCGGAGCGGGCGCGAGTGGTGGTGCAAAAGTATTTCGGCGGCATGACCAACCTGGAGGTGGCTGAAATGCTCGGCATGAGCGAGCGAACGGTGAATCGGCACTGGCTCTGCGCAAAGACCTGGTTGTCCCGAAAAATCCAAGCGCAGGGGTGATTTTATTGGCGCAGAATTGTCATCAGCCACGCAGTAGCAGATGAAGACACAAGATATGGACGTGGTCAGCGAGCGCGCGGAAGAGATTTTTTGTGCGGCACTCGAAGTGAGTGAGCCGCCTGCACGGCGGGCCTTTCTGGAGCAGGCTTGCGCGGGGGATGCGGGTTTGCACTCCATGGTGGAGGAGATGCTGGCGGAACAGGGTAATGTCAAAAGACTTTTTGACGGGGACAGCCCGGCGGGGATTTCGGTGGCAGATCTGGACCCGGCCTTGGCCGAGGTTCCCAGTTTGCACGAGAGTGCAGATTTCATTTTGTCGGCCAAGGAAGAGGCCGGGCAGCAAATCGGACCCTACAAACTGCAGGAGCGCATTGGCGAAGGGGGGTGCGGGGTGGTTTACATGGCCGAGCAATTGGACCCGGTCCGACGCCGGGTGGCGCTG
>JBEKRA010000486.1:0-2148 GCA_049519195.1 Verrucomicrobiota bacterium | reverse complement strand
GCACCGACGAATAGCGGTTTACAAAACCGCTCCTGTAGCTGCTGAGGCACAGGGGCAACGAAATGGTGCTCTCACGTGGATTTGCACCACGAACCTCCGCCTTCGCAGAGCGGTGTGCAGAACTAATTACACCTTGAGAGCGTCTTGCGCCGGGCCACCATTGGTATCCGTGGCCGGACTCGCACCGGCTAGGACCAGCTTGAAGGGCTGGATGCGCGAGCTGCTTTGCATTCACGGACGAAATATTATGCCGTAGCAGCCGACGTCAGGAGGCTCTAATCAATCCGGGTTCTGCAATCAGTCTCCAGATTTTAGAATGAGCCTCCTCACGTCGGCTGCTACGATGATTCAACGACGCACCTTGCGCGTCTTGTAAGTGAGGAGCGGTCGCAACGTCGCGATGACGGACACCAGTCCGGCAGCGACGAGGTCGGCAATCACCGCCTCAATGTTCTTGTAGGCGTCGGGCGCTTCCTCGTAGAGCAGGTCGCGCTCTTCGCAGATGACGCGGCCACCCAGCGGCGTCTGCATCAACTGGTTTGCGCCGAAGCGCTCCCGCATCCGCAGACGGGCTTCGCAACGCGCCCACTTGCGACCCGCGCCGTGGGCCAGCGACCATGCGTGGGTTTCAGCATCACTGGTGGGTTTCACCAGATAGCTTAACGAACCTCGCGAACCGGGGATGACGACAAACCGGTTGTCGGCGGCAACGGCTCCCTTGCGGTGAATCCAAACCGTTTCACCGTCAGTTTCATGGCGAACAATTTGGTTGTGGCATCCATCCCAAACGAGTTTAGCCTCGCCCCAAGCTTGTTGGCAAACCGGCGGGCGATAAGCACGCGATTCGTCTTGGCCCAGCGCATGGCAAAGTCGTGGCCACGGAGATATTCCTCCGCTGCGAACGAATCTGCCTCTACGCCGGAACCCAAGTGCTGATCCTCATGGGACCGCAGGATGGATTCACCGACACCGCGCGAACCGCTGTGAACGAGCAGGACGAGCTGTTCTTTTCCAAAACCAGTCCGCTTGAATGCCCTGGCATCAAGGATGTTTTCCACGGCTTGAATCTCGGCGAAGTGGTTGCCGCCACCGATTGTGCCGAGATCGGCGTCGAATTCCGTGGACTCCAATCCTGCCGTCGCGAGAACTTCGCTCACGTCTTCGTCCCACGGATATTCGAGGTGGAAATACATTTCCGCCCAGCGGTCGAGCTTGGCGTCACGACGGGAAAGGCCCGTTTTGAAGAGTGCCATGCCGCAGCCAATGTCGCCGCCGATGAGGTGCGGATAAATCACACCCTCGGTTACAAAGGCGGCTCCGACCGGCGCTCCCGTGCCCGGATGCAAATCCGGAAAACCAGCGGCGCGCCGCACGCCCGACAGATTTGCCGCCGCATAGAATTGGCGCAACGCCTCGCCCGCAATCCAGCTTCGGGCCGAGGCGAAAAGGCGCACCTGAGTTTTTGTCATGGTGTTCATGTTTCCTTTCGTGCCCGCCAAAGCGGGTTTTGGTTTGGGAAGTTGGCCACTGGAGTCGGGATTGCGCCGACACCTCCGGCTTTTCAGACCGGCGTGCAGACTGACTACACCATCCAGTGGTTGGTAGCAGCCGACGTAAGGAGGCTCATTCACAAATTCCGAATGACGAATTGCGAAATCCGCAATTAGTCAGAGCCTCCTCACGTCGGCTGCTACAAATCAAAAGGTGCGCGGCAGCTTTCCGCGTTGGCGGCGGCAACTGCCGCCTTCACCGTGACCAACTCGGCGAGCTTGGCGCGCGGGCGGGACAAAACTTCGCGGTTGTCGTAGTCGAACTTCTGCTTGGTGGAGCGGGAATTCTACTTCGTGAGCAGTTCCTTCAACTGGGCGACGTCGCCGGCCAATTGGTTTTTAGATTGGTCGTCCTGGCAGGTAACGCTCCTGCGTCTTCCGGTTATCAGCCGGGTGCTCTGCTTTTGAGCTACGGGACGGTGGCGGAAGGCGTCGGTAACGCTCCGACCTCGGCGATGCCGATCCTGTTTTCGGGACAGGTGCAGCCAGCTTATATCTGCCTGCCTTCCAAAATTGGCTGCCAGAGTTGGACTCGCACCAACACCGCCCGGCTTAACAGGCCGGCGTGCTACTTTGACACTATCTGGCAATGGCGCTG
>JBEKRA010000485.1:0-2153 GCA_049519195.1 Verrucomicrobiota bacterium | reverse complement strand
CTTTGCGCGCGATTTTTTCCGTCTCGTCCGCGCTGCCGGAATCGAGCACGACGATTTCATCCGCCAGGTCCGCGCAGCTTTTCAGGCAGCGCGGCAGGTTTTTCTCCTCGTTGAGCGTGATGAGGCAGAAGGAAATTTTCATGGCGATGAGTTGGGAACATCGAACATTGAACATCGAACATCCAACATCCAATGAACGGACGAATGAACAGCATTGGATATTCGATGTTCGATGTTGATTGTTGGATGTTTTTGCATTTTCACTTCGCCCTCTCTTTTGCGGCGAGTTCCAGGACCGCGAGCGTTTCGGAAACATTTCGTTCCAGGCTGAATTCGGCGGCATTGACTGTAACACGGCGCGGGCGTTCCATCCATTTTTTGACCGCCTCCGCCAGAATTTCCGGCCGCCAAAATTCCTCCACGACGCTGCCGGTGACATTTTCCAGGATGATTTCCGCCGCGCCGTTGCTGGCGGAGGTGACGACGGGCAAACCCGCCGCGAGCGCCTCGAAAACGACGTTGGCCGACGGTTCGTAAATTGGCGGGAACACGAACAAATCGGCGGCGGCGTAATAATGTTCGAGGTCGCCCGCCTGTTCGGAAAAAATGACGCCGTTGGCAACGCCCGGCGGCTTTCGTCCCTTGCCAGCGACGAGCAGTTTGATTTTCGGCGGCGGGCAATGGCGGCAATGGCGAACGGAAAGCCGCTCAAACGCCTGCAAAACAAATTTCAAGCCTTTGCGCTCCCAGCCGGAGCCGGCGAACAACCAGAGAAACTCGTCATCCTTCACGCCGAACCGGGCGCGGGTTTCGGCGCGCCTTCCGTTTTGAAAACGCGCCACGTCCACGCCGTTGCGAACCAGATGGATTCGTTCCGCCGGAAACGGGAAATGTTCGAGGATTTCGCGTTTGACCATTTCCGAATTCACGATGACGCGGCACGTGTTGTGCGGATCAAATGTCCGCGCTTCGAGCGCCCGCATGTTCCGGTGAAACGCGCCAGTCCCGACGAACGGTTTCTTCCACCACGGCGCGAATTGACGGCGGCGTTCCAGCCACACGCGATGCACGCCATCGCCGGCGCGATACACGTCCTGCTTCAGCGTCCGCTCCAGGCTGAAAACGCAGTCGAACTTTTCATTTGCCAATGCGCTTTGAACGGCTTCGGCGAAGCGCAGGCCGCGCGTAGCGCGCGTGGCGGAAATTTTGACTGGATGCAACGCCACGCCTTCGGGCAGCGGTTCCCATGATTCGGAGAACAGATGCAGTTCGTGATTTTGTTCCGCGAGCGCACGCAGAAGCCGTTGCAAATATAATTCCGCGCCGCCGGTGGCGGAGAATTGTCGTCGGATGAGCGCGAGTTTCATGCGGGCAGATAGCGGCGATACAATTCTTCAATCATTTGGAGCATCCGGTCAAGGCTGTGATGCGCCTCGACGAAAGCGCGTCCGCGTTCGGTCATGGCGCGGGTCGCATCAGTTTCAGTCAGCGTTTCACGGATTGCGTGTGCCAGCGCCGCCGCGTCGCCGGCGGGAAAAATCCTGCCTGTCTCGCCGTGCCGGATGATTTCGGGAATGCCACCCGCGTCGCTTCCGACGACCGGCGTTTTTGTGGCGAGCGCCTGCAAACCGACTTGCGGAATGCCTTCGTGTTTCGTCGAAGGAATCACCAGCACGGCCAGCGCGCGCAGAATTTCCGGCACTTCTTCGCGATAACCAGTGAATGTCACGCAATCGTCAACGCCCTCGTCGCTGGCGAGTTTTTGGAAGCGTTCAACCGGCGCGCCGCCGCCGACAACAACAAACCGCGCCAGCGCCCCGGAATTTTTGAGGATGCGGATCGCCTTGAAAAAAACCGCGTGGCCCTTCCACGAACGCAGCACGGAAATCATCCCCACAAGCGGTTTGTCTTCGGCGGGAAAATTTGCCTTCGCGCCCGTTGGCGAAAAAAATTCCAGATCAATTCCCGTCGGCACGGTGGAAATGCGATTGTCCGGCAGGCTGAACATTTCCTGAAAGTGTTTCCTGATCTTTTCGCTCGTGGTCAGCACGTGATCGGCCAGAGTCGTGTAGGCGTGGCGGCTCAACCGGGGATTGGGATAATCCACGTCAATGTGCCGCGTCCGGATGATGAGCGGCACGCGAGCGAGCCAT
>JBEKRA010000484.1:0-2158 GCA_049519195.1 Verrucomicrobiota bacterium | reverse complement strand
GGGAGGATTACACCGGCAGTTTTCTGGCCATTCTCGCCGTGTGCGTTCCGGCCTTTGTCGTCGCGCCGCTCTTGATTCTGGTTTTCGCCATCAAATGGAATCTGCTGCCGGTCGCGCTTTGGGAATCGCCGATGCACGCCATTCTGCCAGTGACGGCGCTGGGACTGTTCTTCGCAGGCAAGGTCGCACGGCTCATGCGCGAGGGGATGCTGAACGCCATGCAATCCGAATTTGTCACCGCCGCCCGCGCCAAGGGCATGGGCGAAAGCGCGCTGCTCCTCAAACACGCCGTCCGAACGGCCGTCCTGCCGGTCGTTTCCTATTCCGGCCCGATGCTCGCCGACCTGCTCACCGGCTCGTTCGTCATCGAAAACATTTTCCAGATTCCCGGCATCGGCGTGTTCTTCATCAACAGCTCCCTGAACGCGGATTACATGATGACGGTGGACCTGGCCTTGCTCTACGCGGTGCTGCTCATCGCGCTGAACCTCGTGGTGGACTTCGCCTACACCTTGCTCGACCCGCGCGTGAAATATGAGTGAAACGAGCCAGCATATTTCGCCGGGGCAGCGGGCGAGGCAGCGATTCAAAAAAAATCGTCCCGCCGTCTGCGCCGCGTGGTTCCTCGGCTTCCTGCTGCTCGCCATCATCGCGTGGCCAATCATCCTGAAAATCTCCGGCGCAGCCTTCGCGCAACTTCACGATCCCGACCGGCTCTCCGACGCGCAGTTTGCGCCGCCGGGGGCGCAGCACTGGTTCGGCACCGACCTCCACGGGCGCGACCTTTTTTCCCGCGTCCTGTTCGGCGCGCAAATTTCGCTGCTCGTCGGCGTCGTCGGCGCGGGCGTGAGCCTCGTCATCGGCGTATTGTGGGGCGCGGTGGCCGGCTACGTCGGGGGACGGGTGGATGCTGTTTTAATGCGCATCGTGGACGTGCTTTACTCGCTGCCATCCATCATTTTTGTCATCGTTCTAATAACCACGCTGGGCCAAGTCCTCAAGCAATCGCACCTTGTCCAAAATTCTCCGGCGCTGGCGGGCGCGCTGCGGGTGACGCTGCTGTTCATCGGCCTTGGCGCGGTGTCGTGGCTGACGATGGCGCGGATTGTTCGCGGGCAGGTTTTGTCGCTGCGGACGCGGGCCTTCGTGGAGGCGAGCCGCGCGCTGGGCGGCGGGCCAGTGCGGATTCTGGCGCGGCACATCATCCCGAACATTTTTGGCGTCGTCATCACCTACCTCGCGCTGACGATGCCGGCCATCATCCTTTACGAATCGTTTTTGAGCTACCTCGGCCTTGGCGTGCAGGCGCCGATGGCAAGCTGGGGCACGCTTATTTCCGACGGTGTCGCAAACATCAATCCCATCCGCATCTACTGGTGGCTGATTGCGTTTCCCGGCGGCGTGTTGGTGGCGACGCTGCTGGCGCTGAACTTTCTCGGCGACGGCCTGCGTGACGCATGGGATGTCAAAGGCCGGAATTGACGCCGCCAGTTTAGATCGGTTTCAAAAATTCCGTGGCCGCCAAGGCGGTTTCGGGCGAACGAATTGCGCGTCAGCGTCGTGGACTGCGGCAGCCCTCTGCCGCTTTGCGTCGCCAGCCTTCCGGTGAAATAGCGGCAGAGGGCTGCCGCAGTCCAAAACCTCGCGGAATCATCCAGCCGGCTTTCAGGTGCGGCCACAATTTTTGTTAAACCGTTATAGTCAGAAAGCCGCGCTTCAATCTTCGCCCCATTGATATTCGTAGCTGTCTGGCGGGTTGTAAAAAGCCGGCCACGGAATGTTATGGGCGCTGTCGTAGTAAAATGGGATATAACTGACATGGCCATCCACAAAAACACCCGTGTTCAATGAATCATTGATCAGGTTGGGGCCGGGGTCAGTCAACGATTGCGGCTGATGCCAGGAATAGGCGAAGACGGCGGGCTGGTCCACCACCATCAAGGTTCGGATTGTGTTTCGGATCGAACTGATTTTCCAACCGGCAATGCCGTGATAAAATCCTCCAGTCGCAGGGTCCGGCACCAGGTTCAACCGGCTGAACCAGTAGCTGGAATAGTCTGCCCACGGATCGTCGTGCATGCTGGTGCGGATCAGCGGAGTGTCGGTCACATTTGAATAATAAAAGGTGTCCGCGGGACAGGCGAACAGTTTGTCTGCC
>JBEKRA010000483.1:0-2158 GCA_049519195.1 Verrucomicrobiota bacterium | reverse complement strand
GGGTGATCTGGCTCAAAACCGTCACAGCGTCGCCCTTGAACAGGTGCGCAACCACTTCGCCCTTGAGGCCGGCCTGGCCGCGCACGATGAGGTTGCTCACCGTGACTTCCGCCGGGCCGGGAACGAGCGCGACCGTGGGTTCTTTCAACTTCACGACTTTCGCGGGCGCGGCAGCGTGTTTCTTGGGCTTTATGGGTGCGACCGCGGGCGCGGCGGGTGCTGCGGGCGCAGCCGCGCTTTCCGCCGTTGGCGAAGTGACCGGTGTGGGGATTGCCGGCAGCGTGTTTGTGTTGTTCTGCGCGATGGCGCTTGTCGCGATCATCGCTCCCAAAACCAGCCAGTAGTTCGTTTTCATTGTTCCGAAAGTAAAGTTTTAATTTCCGTTTCTGTCAATGTCCGCCAGCGGCCGGGCTTCAACTCGCCCAGTTTGATTTTCCCGATCTGCGTCCGCTGCAACCGTTTCACCGTCAACCCCTGCGATTCAAACAGACGCCGCACCTCGCGGTTTTTGCCCTCGCCCAGTTCCAGCTCCACCACGCTGTGCGCCCGGCTTCCCGAAACGAGCCTCGCCGACAGCGCCTTCAGCCTCTCGCCGCCGTGGAAAACGCCCTGCGTGAACCGCTTCAGCATTTCCCCGTCCACCTCGCCCTCGATGGTGGCCGTGTATTTCTTGCGGACGCCAAAACGCGGGTGAGTCAGCCGCAATGCGAATTGTCCATCATTCGTCAGAAAAAGCAATCCTTCGCTGTTGAAATCCAGACGCCCCACGGAACGGACGATTTGCCATTCTTTTGGCAATAAATCATAAACCGTCGGGCGGCCCAGCTCATCCGCGTTGGAGCAGACACAGCCAGCCGGCTTGTGCAACGCCACGTAAATCTTGCGCCGGACGCGGACCGGCTTGCCGTCCACCGTCACCCCGTCGTGAAGCGGGTCAACTTTCGTCCCGAGCTGGCGGACGGTCTTGCCATTGACTGCGATGCGACCGTCCAGAATGAACTGTTCCGACGCGCGCCGCGAAGCCACGCCCGCCTCGGCCAGGAATTTTTGGAGTCGAACGTTCAAAGTGCGGAGTGCGGAGCGCGGAGTGCGAAAAATGTGACGATGCGCGGCTTTTTATTCCGCGCTCCGCATTCCGAATTCCGCGTTTATCACACTTCCGGTTTCGTCTTGCGGAGGCCGGTGATGCGGTCGCCGTCCTTCCACTGGCCGCGTTTCTTGAGGAGTTCGGTGCGCTCGAAGCGCTTGAGGACATTGCGCTTGCCACCGAGGGTGGACGCCGCGCGCAGACTGCGATGCTGTGACATAAATTTTGTTCGGTTAAATCAACGGTAAAAAACGAGCCTCCACGATACCAAATAAATCCGGCTCCGCAATGTTGAATTTGAATAATCTTGCCTTTGGGCTGAAGCAGGATTTCAATGCCCTCGTAATGGGCGAGGAACGATTAATCAGGGGGTCCTGTCAGCAATGTGCCCAGCCGATTGAATTTCCGGCAGACGGAGCAGGAATGACGGCTACCTGTCCACATTGCGGACAGCCGACCACTTTGTGTGAAGAAACAGACCTTTCACAGCGGACGGAAGTCCTTACCGCCGGGGAATTGAAAGCTGCCTTTGTTGCAGCAATTCCTCGCTCACGAGTTTCGATTTTTTATCAACTGGCACTGATTTTGGTTGCCGTCTTCATGATTTGTTTGCCGATTATTTACGTCGGTTTTGTTGCATCTACCATTTGCGGTGTTTACTGGTATGCGGTTCATGCCAAAGTCCTTTTCTCGGGTTTTGCCGGCGGAGTATATGTTTTTATATTTAAATTGGTTGCTTACTTCGGCCCTCTTTTCGGTGGCATAGTCGCCGTTTTATTCATGTTCAAGCCTCTTTTTGCCAGTCCGCCAAAGCGACCGGAAGCATTGGTGTTGAATCCGGCGCTTGAGCCCAAACTTTTTCAATTTGTGGCGCACTTGAGCGACTTGCTGTCAGCGCCGATGCCCAAGCGGATTGACTTGAATTGTGAACAAAACGCATCTGCCGGTTTTCGTCGTGGATGGTTAAGTCTTTTTGGTAACGATTTGGTTTTGACGATTGGTCTGCCACTGGTGATCGGAATGGACACACGACAATTCGCAGCGGTTGTGGCACACGAGTTCGGACATTTC
>JBEKRA010000482.1:0-2443 GCA_049519195.1 Verrucomicrobiota bacterium | reverse complement strand
ACGATCTGGAACTTGCCTGAATAATGCGCGCCAAAGAACTGCGCGTAGTCGCGCAGCACCGGTTCGATGCGGCGCTCCTCGTTGTAAGCCGGCATGAGGAGCAACAGGCTGGGATTGGCCACACGCATTCAATAACAGAAATCAACAGGGCAATCAATCGCGGGAAAGAGGCGACGGGGATTTGCGGCCCGTCCTCGGGTTGTGTCAACTGGTATTTGCCGTGAGGCGACTCGGGTTATTCGTCGCCATTCCCGATGTTTAGTGTGCCAGCAAAACACCTTAGTGTGCCAGCAAAACACCTTCAATTAACTTGACGTATCCTCGGATTGTGCCATTTTGCCACCCTGAAAGGCTGATTTTCGCCAATGGTTGCAACCAAATCCAGTTTTCTTGACAAAGTGCTTGGCCGCATCGGGCGGCTGGACGCGGAAGGTTTGCAAACGGTTGTCAAGCGGCTCGCGCGCGAGCGCAGCTTTCTCGAAACGCTGTTCAACGCGATTGAAGACGGCGTGCTGGTGGCGGACGAGCAGGGCCGCGTGATTTATTTCAACCAGGCCGTCACGCGGCTCATCGGCCTGCCGCCGGACGCCGGCGATTTGCACGTCGCGGACATTTTGCCGGAACTGGACTGGGAGATGATTTCCAAAACCGACCACGCGGGCGGCAAGCGCGTCGTGCGCCACGAATTTGAAGTGCATTATCCGCGCCCGCGCTTTCTCCGGCTCTACGCCGCGCCGCTGGACGGCGAGGCCGCGGGCAGTTCCGGCGTGGCGCTGATATTGCACGACGCGACCGAGGCGCGCCAAAAAACTTTTGATGCCATCGAAAGCGAGCGCATACAGGCGCTGACGCTGCTCGCGGCCAGCGTCGCGCACGAAATCGGCAATCCGCTCAACGCGCTGCACATCCACCTGCAGCTCATGGAACGCGAGTTGAAAAAAATGAAGACAAGCCGGTGGGGCGAGGCTACTGACGAGCCGGCTCGCGGGGACGCTCGCTCCACCAAAGCCTTTCATTTGCGCAACCGCGTGATTGAGAGCGAGGCCACCGAGACTGCAAGAAAGCTGGAGCAATATCTGGACGTGGCCAAGGGCGAGATCAACCGGTTGGATTACATCGTCACGCAATTTTTGCAGGCCATCCGCCCAGAGCCGTTGCAGTTGAAACTGGTTTCGCTGAACGACGTGGCCGAAAAAACCCTGGAGCTGCTTCGGCCGGAAATCGAAAATCGCGGCGTGACGGTGAAGACGAAATTGTTGCGGGACCTGACCGCGACGCCGGCGGACGCGACGCAGTTGCAGCAGGTCCTGGTGAACCTCGTGAAAAACGCGATGCAGGCGATGACGACCGGCGGCATCCTGAACTTGCAGACGGGCGAGACAAGCGAGGGCGTCTGGATGAGCGTGGCGGACACGGGCGGCGGCATTCCGCAGGAGCAGATCAACCGCATCTTCGAGCCGTTTTACACGACCAAGAAAAAAGGCACCGGCCTCGGCCTGATGATTGTCCAGCGCATTGTCCGCGCGCACAACGGGCGGATTGAACTGGAAAGCAAGGTGGGGCGCGGCACGACGTTTCGGATATGGCTGCCGCTGCACGAGAGAAAACCGAGATTGTTGGAAAATAAAACCGGAAATGAATCCGCGAATTTCGCGAATGAGCGCGAATTAAAATCAGGACAAATCAATTCGTGAAAATTCGCGTAATTCGCGTATAAAAATATGACTGAAAAACCGGCATTATTGATTGTGGATGACGAGAAGACGACGCGCGAAGGTCTGCGCGCTGCGCTGGAAGGCCGTTATGACGTCTTCATTGCAGGGGACGCGCAGGCGGCGATGAATTTATTGGAAAGCGAAAATTTCGACGTGCTGCTCACGGATTTTCGCCTGCCGAGCGAGGACGGGATGAAATTGATCGCGCGGGCCAAGTCGCTGCCGAAGCCGCCGGTCTGCATTTTGATGACGGCTTACGGCTCGGAGGAAATCGCGGTGGACGCGATGAAACACGGCGCGGACGATTACATTGCGAAAGGCCGCCTGCAAATTGACGAGCTGGAAATGCGTATCGCCCGCGCGTTGCGCCAGCAGAATCTCGAAACGGAAAATGTCTCGCTCCGCCGGCAGCTTGACTCCAGGTTCGGCCTGGAAAACATCATCGGCGAATCGCCGGCGATGCGGGAAATTTTTGAGGTCGTGCAGCAGGTCGCGCCGACGCGCGCGACGGTTTTGATCGGCGGGGAAAGCGGCACGGGCAAGGAACTCATCGCGAAGGCGCTGCACCAGTTGAGTCCGCGCGCGAAGCAGCCGTTCGTGACGGTGCATTGCGCGGCGCTGGCGCCTACGCTGCTGGAAAGCGAATTGTTCGGCCACGAAAAGGGCGCGTTCACCGGCGCCTACGAACGGCGCATCGGACGGTTCGAACAGGCGCAGGGCGGCACCCT
>JBEKRA010000481.1:0-2163 GCA_049519195.1 Verrucomicrobiota bacterium | reverse complement strand
GTTTCTGTCGGATGTGGTCGGTCTCGGCAAAACTTTCATGTCCGCGTTGCTGGCGCGGCAACTGGACGGGCGTTCGCTCGTCATCGCCCCGCCGCATCTTTTGGACCGGCACAACCCCGGCTCATGGTGGAACGTCTTCCGCGAATTTGGCGTGCGTGGTTTCCATTGCGAATCCATCGGCAAGCTCGAATCGCTGCTGGAGGAAGACCTCACCCGATACAGATACGTCTTCATTGACGAATCGCACCGCTTCCGCACCGAGGACACCCAAAGTTACGAACTGCTTGCGCAGATTTGCAGCGGCAAAAAGGTCATCCTCGTCTCGGCCACGCCCTTGAACAATTCGCCGCAGGACATCTTGAGCCAGATCAAATTGTTTCAACCGGCCAAGAACAGTTCCATCCCCGGCGTCCGCAATCTCGAAGCTTTTTTCGCCGGCTTGCGCCGCAACTTGAGCGGCCTCGACCGTCAGGACGACCGCGAGCAATACTTCCAAGTGGTGCAGGACAACGCCCGCGAAACGCGCGAAAAAGTTCTCAAGCCGCTCATGATTCGCCGCACGCGCAAGGAAATCATGGAATTTTACGGCGAAGATTTGAAAAAGCAGGGTTTGAAGTTCCCCGAAGTTGCCAATCCCGAACCGCTCCTTTACGAACTCGACGCGACCGAGAACGAGATTTTCGACGAAACCGTCCGCCTCTTGGCGAAGGAATTCAAATACGCCCGTTACAAGCCGCTGGAGTATTACGAGGGCGAAGCTACCGGGCAGGAAATCCAAGGCCAGGTCAACCTCGCCAGGTTTATGAAAATCCTGACGGTCAAGCGTCTCGAAAGCAGCTTCACCGCTTTCCGGCAGACTTTGGGCCGCTTCATCGTGACCTACGAGCGTGTCATTGCCGAGTTCGACAAAGGCCATGTCTTCATCAGCAAGAAACACATCTCCAAGGTTTTTGAATTGCTGGAGTCCGACGATCAGGAAGCCGTCCAACGTCTGATAGACGATGACAAGGCCGAAAAGCTCGACGCCAAGGATTTCAAAGCCACGTTCATCACCGACCTAAAGAACGACTTGGATATCCTCCATGCCATCCGCGACCACTGGAAGAAAATCATCCGTGATCCCAAATGGCTGGCCTTTGCTGACGTTCTCAAAACCAAGGCGCATCTCAAAAACGGCAAGCTCATCATTTTTACCGAATCCAAGGAAACCGCTGAATATCTGGCCGAGCAGATTGCGAAGGAAGTCGAACCCAAAGTCCTCGTTTTCACCGGCGTCTCGCACGAAAGCATCCGCACCGAAGTTACCTTGAATTTCGACGCCAAAGTCCGGCATCCCAAGGACGATTATCGCATCCTCGTCGCAACCGAAGTTCTGGCCGAAGGCGTGAACCTCCACCGCTCCAATGTCGTCATCAATTACGACATCCCCTGGAATCCCACGCGCCTCATCCAGCGCGTCGGGCGCGTCAATCGCGTGGACACCAAGTTCGACAAAATTTACACGTTCAACTTCTTCCCCACCAAGAAAAGTAACGACCTCATCAAACTCCGCGAAGCTGCCGAGGCCAAAATCCACGCCTTCATCGAAATGCTCGGCGCGGACGCAAAACTTCTGACCGAAGGCGAGGACATCAAATCGCAAAGCCTGTTCTCGCGGTTGAACTCCAGCGAAACCATCACCGGCGAAAATGGCGATGAGGAAAGCGAACTGAAATACCTCGCCGAAATCCGCGAAGTCCGCGACAAGCAAACCGACCTTTTCGAGCGCATCAAACGCCTGCCGAAAAAAGCCCGTTCAACACGACTCCTGGTAGCGCCGGCGTCTCGCCGGCGTGTTGGCGAGGAACTGGCCGGCGGGACGCCATCGCTGCCAGCCGGACTGCCCAAATCCTTCCCCGCGCTGCTCACCTATTTCCGCCGGGGCAAGCTCGACAAGTTTTTCCTCGCACCGCCAGCCAGTGCCGACGCCACGGCGATTGATTTCTTCACCGCCGCCAAAATTCTGAAGCCCGCCGACAGCAAAGAACCGCGCCAGAACATCCCGCGCGAGTTCTACGGCTTGCTCGACCAGAACAAACAAAATTTTCTCAACGCCACCAGCGCCGAGGCCGGGCAAGCCGAGTCGGCAAATCGCGGCGACCGCAACGCCGCGACCGTTTTGAA
>JBEKRA010000480.1:0-2164 GCA_049519195.1 Verrucomicrobiota bacterium | reverse complement strand
GCGGTCGTTTACGATCTGGCGGGAAGCTGGAATCCGCCCAGTAACCCGAATGGCGGCTGGTCCTTCCTTCAAGGCACCACACTGCTACCCTACCAAACGTCGATTGCTGCGCTTTCGGGAGCGGGAGGCTACGCGCCTTCGCCGAATTATGGTAGTTTTCTGCCTTGTGCTTGGAAAGGCGACGGACTTGTGGCGGAACACTCCGTGGATGCCGCCAACGGCTACCCGGCGTATGGAGAGATGATCACCACCTGGACCGCGACCAACAGCGGGTTCGTTGATATCAGCGGATTCATGTTCTACGCTCACCCCCAGGTATCCCGCGCCAATGACTTCCGGATTGAATTGGGCGGAACCCTGCTGGCAACCGGAACGGTGAGTTATACGCATTATTATGACCAGGCTCACGAATTCACCTTTTCAACTTCCCACCTTGCTGTGAAAGCCGGAGACGTGTTCTCGGTGACGCTTTCGCGGAGCAATGGGGAAACCTTAGGCACAGTCACGGCCATGAATTGGACGATTACCGAGACGATGGTGGTGCCTGAACTAGTAATCTCATATTCGAGCAACAGTGTCATCGTCTCTTGGCCGAACACGGGCAGCTACACCTTGCAGCAAAACGCGAACCTCGCGCTGGCCAATGACTGGGTGCCGACCGGTTATCAAATCAATACCGCCAACGGCACGAACAGCATCAACATCACCGCGCCGGCGGGCAATCTGTTCTTCCGGCTGTCAAATCCGTAGCAGCGGACGTGAGTCCGCGCATTATTAAAAAGTTAGAGCCTGCTCATGCCGGTTGTTTCAAGGTTTCGCGCCTTCGCATCAAATTGCATCGGCGACGCTACAAATCACTTTTTCCGAAAATCCGTTGGTGTTCTTGAATGGCGTAGCGGTCGGTCATGCCGGCGATGTAGTCGCACACGACGCGGTGCAGGCCCGCCTTGCGCATCTGGCGGCGGGCCTGCTCGCCAATTTCCTTGGGATGCTTCAAAAAAAATTGGAAAAGGTCGCGCAACAATTGCTTTGCCCGGAGGTGCGGCTCGTTCACCACGCGGTTGAAATATAGGTTTTTGAAAAGATATTTGCGCAGTTCGAGATTCAGCTCGCGGCGATCCGCGCTGTATTTCACGAGTGCTTTGGGGCAACGCCGCACGTCGTCGGCGGATTGGACGCCCGCAGCGAGGATGAGGCGCTCGCCGGTCTCGACGACGTCCTTGATTTGCAGGTCAATGATGGTGCGGATGATGAAGTAACGGCGGCATTCGTCGGGCAAAATACCGTGCTCCCGTTTCACAAATCGCGCCGCCTGCGCCCACATGCGGACATGGCGGCATAATTCCTTTTCCGAGAGGAGTTCAGAATCCAGGCCGTCGTCAAGGTCGTGGCTGTAATATGTGATTTCGTCGGCGAGATTGGCGATTTGGGCTTCGAGCGATGGATTTTTCGCGGTAAAACCTTTTTTCACTACGGGCTGGTCAAAGGCGGTCTGGTGTTTTGCCAGACCTTCGAGCACTTCCCACGAAAGATTAAGGCCGGAGAAGTCCGGATATTTTTGCTCCAGTTCCTCGACGATGCGGAGGCTTTGGCGGTTGTGCTCAAAGCCGCCGTGGCGCTTCATCAATTCGTTGAGAACCGTTTCGCCCTTGTGTCCAAACGGCGAATGGCCGAGGTCGTGCGCGAGCGCGATGGTCTCGGCGAGATCGGTGTTCAGCCGGAGCGCGCTGGCGATGTTGCGCGAGATGGCGGCGACTTCCATCGTGTGCGTGAGCCGCGTGCGGAGATGATCGCCGGTGCCGTTGAGAAAAACCTGCGTCTTGTATTCGAGCCGGCGGAAGGCGCGCGAGTGGATGACGCGGTCGCGGTCGCGTTGGTATTGAGTGCGCCACTCCGGCGGCGGTTCTGGATATTTGCGACCGCGCGTTTCACCGCTGAATTGCGCGAATGGCGCGAGAATTTGACGCTCGATTTGCTCCAGTTCCTGACGTGTTCGCGGCATGATGGATCGAAAATCAGTTTGGATTGTAAGCTCCTCCGTAACCGGGCTGGTAAAGCACAATGCCCGCGCCGGATTCACACATCATTTGAAAATGTTTATCCACCGCGTAAATCCGGCAGCCGGCCTTTACCGAAAGCGCGGCGATTAAAATATCGTTCCACG
>JBEKRA010000479.1:0-2165 GCA_049519195.1 Verrucomicrobiota bacterium | reverse complement strand
TTCCAAATGGTTTTAAAGCGCAGAGTGAACAACAGACAAACAAAAGCAACCATGACAGCAGACCGCGAGAATCCTTCTTATCTCCTGCGCTCAGTGGTCTAAAGGATGGGGTCCACCTCACCGTATCACTTGGGGGCTATTCTATTTAACTGTAATACTGGCCCTTTTGACTGCCGCACTTTTGTTTATTGACTGGAAGAAAGAAAAGTCAACGACAGAAAACAATGTGGTTCGCACGCAACCAGACAGGTAACGAATTTGAGAACAAACAACCTTGTCCAGCCATGTATGGCTGCACTGTTTTCACGTTGAATCGCCGACGCGCCGATTTCTCTTTGAAGTCACCAGCGACGCGGTCCTGGCGCGCTGGAACCAGTTCTTGCGGACGGCCACCAGCATCTGCCGCACCGCGAAAAACTTTTACCTTAATTCGTTTCAGATTACATTTTTGGGAAATGAAACGCCGACGGCCAAGAGCGAATTCAGCTTTGACGCTGGTGGAACTCCTGGTCGTCATCGCCATCATCGCGATTCTCGCCGCGCTTTCGCTGCCGGCGGTTTCAAGAGCGAAAGGGAGAGCGCAACTGGCTCAATGTGCGAATAACGTCCGGCAACTCGGGATCGCCTTGCAGGGATATGTTGCAGAAAACCATGTCTATCCTTTGGGTAGAAATTTAACTCCAGACCCTATCGCCGCAAAAACGGGTCGTTGGGATGAAACCTTGCAGGAATCTGAACTTGGACCGCTCCAGTCAAATAGTTTTCTCCGTTTCATACCACAAGGCGTTTGGACATGCCCCAATGCAAACAAACCAGCCAACTACTGGGAGGAACTTTATTGCAGCTATGGTTACAATTCCGATGGCGTGGAGAGCCATGGGAACTGGACCAATTCGCTGGGGCTTGGCGGACATATTTTTTCGCGTAGTGACTGGCCGGTGAATGAATCAGAAGTTGTCAGCCCGAGTGAAATGATTGCCATGGGAGATGGGTTTGCGGGAGGCAATGGTGTCATTCGAGACGGCGTCGGGAATTTGGAGCGGGCTTACGGCATTCCGGATTTTGGAGTCACCGCAAGAGCTTACGCCCGTCACCAAGGCAAAGCCAACGTGGTCTTTTGTGACGGCCACGTCGAGTCGCCGACGCTGCAATTCCTGTTTGAAGACGCCAGCGACGCGGCCCTGGCGCGCTGGAACCGCGACCATCTGCCGCATCGCGAGAAATTGTCGCCGTAATTTTCCGCGGTTTTTTGGTTTGTGTTTGAACGAAAACCCCGTTTTCCAGCTCCATTTCTTCACTGATGCTGATTAACCGCTGGCAATTTGCCGCCGAATTGATAGCCTGTCCGACACATTTGACATGCGACAATTTTTGAACATCGCCGTGAACGCCTTCATGGAGTTGATCCGGCAGCCGGTTTTTTTGCTGTTGATGACCGGGTCGGTGTTTTTTGAAATTTTCCTGGCCGTGCCGTATTACTTCGCGTTCGGCGACGAGCCGAAGCTGGTCGAGAACAGCGCGCTGGCGCTGATGCTTCTGTCGGGGCTGTTCGGCGCGGTGTTGAGCGCGTCGGCGTCGCTGGCGCGGGAAATCCGCACCGGCACGGCGCTGGCGGTCCTGTCCAAGCCGGTCGGCCGCGCGCAATTTCTGCTGGCCAAATACGCCGGACTCGCCGCGGCGCTGACGGTGCTGACCTACATGAACATGGTCGGCGTCCTGCTGGCCAGCCGCATGGCCTTCGACGCCTACGGCAAAACCGACATGGCCGCGCTGGGCATTTTCGGGGCGGCCGTGGCGCTGGCATACGCGCTGGCGGGCTTCAGCAATTTTTTCCTGCGCCGCCCGTTCGTGAGCGACGCGGTGTTCGCGCTGGTGACGCTGGTGACGCTGGCGGCGTTCGTGATTTTTCAGTTCACAACGCAGATGCAAAGCGCGGACATGGTGGCGCAGGTGAACTGGAACCTGTTGCCGGCGGGCATTTTGATCCTGTTTGCGCTGTGGATTCTGGCGGCGCTGGCGCTGGCGTGCTCGACGCGGCTGGACACGATTCCGACGCTGGCGATTTGCTCGGCGTTCTTTTTGATCGGGCTGATGTCGGATTATTTTTACTCGCAGGCGGGCGGAAAAATCGGCGGCGGCGGTCCGTGGTGGGCTTCGGCGCTTTA
>JBEKRA010000478.1:0-2170 GCA_049519195.1 Verrucomicrobiota bacterium | reverse complement strand
TTTCCCGCCAATTGTTTGGCCAGCCGGATGGCGGCAATCATGCTTGATGGATTGGCGATTCCCTTTCCCGCGATGTCGTATGCCGTGCCGTGGTCGGGCGAGGTGCGGATGAACGGCAGGCCTAGCGTCCAGTTCACACCGGTGTCAAACGCAACGGCCTTCAGCGGCGCAAGCCCCTGATCGTGGAACATCGCCACGACGGCGTCGAAATCCCCTTGCAGCGCGTAATGAAAAACCGTGTCGCCGCTCAACGGCCCGGTGACATCGAATCCGCGTTTTTTTGCGGCGGCAACTGCCGGTGAAATAATTTTGATTTCCTCGTCGCCAAATTCGCCGCCCTCTCCGGCGTGCGGATTCAGGCCGCAAACGGCGATTTTCGCGCGCGGCAGTCCCAAATCGCGGCAGGCTTGCGCGGCCAGTTCGATGGCGAGCGTGATTTTTTCCGGCGTCAGTTTTTCGGGAACCGACTTGATGGAAATATGAATCGTGGCCAGCGCCACGCGGAGCCAGTGATTTTTTTCGTCGTGGCCGAGCAGCATCATCGCAGTGCGTCTGGCCCCGGCGAGGTTGGACAGAAATTCGGTCTGGCCGGTAAAATTTTTCCGCCCGGCGCGGACGATGGACTCCTTGTTGACCGGCGCGGTGACGAGCGCGTCGAGTTCGCCGCGCAGACAGCGTTCCGCCCCATCGCGCAGCCATGCGATGGCTGCACGCGCGGCCAGCGGCGAACCGGCGGGCAATTTTTCCGGAAGAGCCGGCGTCTCGCCGGCGAGTTGGCGTTTGCCGGCGCGGACGCCGGCGCTCCCAGGCGGCGCCACAAAAAATCTTCCGCTGCCGTCGCAACCGGAAAATTTATTGAGCGGCAGATTAAGCGAAAGCTTTTGATTCAGGCACTGGAGAAGATGCCCGTCGCCGATGAAAAGATATTTCGTGCCGTCTTTATTGGCTTCGGCGGCGACGGCCTTGAGCGCGACTTCGGGGCCGACGCCGGTCGCGTCACCAAGCGAAATGCCAATCCAGCCGGTCATGGAAAACGGAGGATGAAGGACTTTGCCTTCAATCGGTCAATCCACTGTTTTTCCAGGCGCGCCTGTTCCTGGGCGCGGAGGTTTTTTTCGATGCCATCGCGGACCTCGTTCAGCGGTTTGACGTGCGCCGGGCGGGCCTGCTCGACCAGCATCAGATAGCAGGTGTCGGGCGTTTCAATCACGTCGCTCATCTGGCCGGGCTTGAGCGCGAACGCGGCGTCGGCCAGCTCCTGGCGCAGCACGGAACGCTCGATCCAGCCCTTGTCGCCGCCCAGGCTGCGTTGCGCATCCTGCGAATAAAGTGCCGCCATGTCCGCAAACACCGCTCCCTCCTGGATTTTGCCCCGGATTTCGCGCGCCAGCTTCATAGTGTCGGTGTCGGCGGCGGAAGCCTTGTTGAGGACGATCATGCGCAGTTTGACTTCGTCCTCGACCTTGAAATCGTCCTGGTGCGCGAGGTAATAATTCCCAATTCTGTTGGGCGAGACGACGATTTCCTGCGAAATGTTTTTGGCGCGCAACGCCGAGACGATGTATTGGTCGCGCACGCTCTTGCGAAATTCCTCGAAAGTCTCGCCCTGCGCCTGCAGCGTCTTCATCAGCGTCACGCGGTCGCCACCGAACCGTTCGCGGATGTTGTCCTGCACCAGCCCGTCCACCACGCCGTCGGGCAGCCGGTAACCCTCCGCGTCGAAGTCATGCAGAATCAACTGGCGTTCGACCAGTTGCTCCAGGCCGTCATTGATCACCCCGGTGAATTTCTGCTGGAACGCGTCCGGCCGGCCGGCGTATTCGCGCTCCAGGGAGTCAATCGCCGGCGCGACAAATTCCCTCACCTGCTGGCGCGTGATGACCGTGTCGTTGACGACGGCCAGAACGCCGTCCACGTCCGCCGCGTGGAGGCGCGGGCCGGGGCAAAGCGCCAGGGCCAGGATCGGAACAAAACGGAAAATTTTCATCAACTGTGCCGCGCAGTCTAACAACAACCATCGGCGGGTCAAGCGCGCGACAACTCCGCGCGGCAACTCCGGTAGTGACTAAATTTGAATTTCAAATTTTCAAACGGAGCGCGAGTTGTCCCAACTCGCAGCATATCCGCACCGTTCAGCCGCTGCGGATTGAGGACAATCCGCGCTCCATGC
>JBEKRA010000477.1:0-2181 GCA_049519195.1 Verrucomicrobiota bacterium | reverse complement strand
TTGACCGATGGAACGACCGACGGCGACTGCGGCACGACCCTGCCGCTTTATCGCTGGAAGCAGACCATCAGCCCCACCGACATTGACGGGCTGCACGCCGTGGACGTTCAGGTGGAAAATTCGCAGACGGGAGCGGCCATTTACGAACTGGAAACTCTGTTGTTTGAGCCGCTGAAGGAGTCATCAGCCAAACCGAAGGACACGAAACCGAAGGCCCAACCGCAATGAACCCGCGCATTGTGAAACCGAACCTTGGTGTGCCGGACGCAGCCGGTAGTGGCACAGGCATCTTGCCTGTGCGTTTCAATTGCCTTGGAAATTATGTTGTTTTCAACTCACAGGCAAGATGCCTGTGCCACTACGCCGCCTTCACGTTGATTGAAGTGATGATCAGCGTGGCGTTGATGTCGTTGATTTTGGTGAGCGCTTATCTGTGCCTGAACGCGGGCTTCTCCGCCCAGAAGCTGATCGAGCCGCGCGCCGAAATCATTCAAAACGCCCGTGTCGCGATGGCGATCATGACGGCGGATCTCCGCGCAGCCTGTCCGTTGTCCAAGGATCAGGATTTCATTGGCGTGACCCGGATGGTCGGAGACATTGAGGCAGACAACCTCGATTTTGGGACGCACAATTACACGCCGCACCGCGCCCGCGAAGGGGATTTTTGCCAGGAAAGTCTCTACCTCGACAAAGATCCCGAGACGGGACAATTCAGCCTCTGGCGACGGCGCAACCCGGCCATCGCGCTGGACGCGCTGTCCGGCGGAAGCAAGGAGGAAATTGCGAAAGGCGTGGCCGGCTTGAAGCTCGAATACTTCGACGGACTCGATTGGTATGATTCCTGGGGCGAGGACAAGTCATCGGACAAGAAGCAAAATTCAGCGCGCGAACGCAGCAATCTCTCCGGCCTGCCGAAAGCCGTGCGCATCACGCTGCTGCTGGATTCCAACCCCAAAAAGAAAATTCCAGCCGCTGCCACGGACGGGGAAAAGCCCGAACCGCCGCTCGTTTTCCAGACGGTTGCGCAATTGAATCTGGCGAATCTGGCGGACGCCTCGCAAAACGCTTCGAGTTCTTCCGACGCTGGAAATTCGGACAATTCTACATCGTCCGGCCAAGTGCAGGGAAATGGAGGGGGCAATTTTTGATATGAATCTCGGCCAGTCTAATTGTGCTGCCAACAGTAGTGGCACAGGCGTCTCGCCTGTGAGTTTCTGCGGGAAGCCTGTCGTTTTGAAACGCACAGGCGGGACGCCTGTGCCACTACAAAACGGTTCCGTTTTAGTCGGGTTGCTCTGGTGTCTGGCGCTGTTGTCGGTGATTGTCATCAGCGTGCTGCACACCGCGCGGATGGATTTGATCGTGGTGAAAAATTACGGCGACCGGATTCAGGCGCATTACCTCGCGCTGGCGGGAATTGAAAAAGCCGAGGCGCTGCTTTATCGCGACGCGGGAGACCGCAGCCGCGGCAAAAAAAACCACACGGGCAATTTCTACGATGACGCGCAGCAGTTTCGCAATGTTCCGTTGGGTCGCGGGGTTTTCAGAGTCTTTCGCCGCGGACGTCCCGATGAAGGCGGCGGAATTGTTTTTGGCGTCAACGACGAGGAAAGCCGGCTCAACGTGAACACTGCTTCCGCCGACGAGCTGGCCAGGCTGCAAAACATGACGCCGGACGTGGCCGCCGCCATCGTGAACTGGCGCGGCGGAGACAGCACGACGGTCGCGGCGGAAGCGCAGTATTATGCCGGATTGCGGCCGCCGTATCAGCCGCGCAACGGTCCGTTTCAAACTGTGCGCGAGCTGTTTATGGTTCGCGGCGTCACGCACGAATTATTGCTGGGAAAGGATGCTCATCAAAATGGCCTGCTCGAAGCGGGGGGAGAAAATGGAAGCGACTTCGCCCTTGGCAATTCCGTCGCGAACTCTGATTTGGGCTGGGCCGGAATTCTGACCGTTGATTCGTCGGTGCGAAATGTGAACGCCGCCGGCGAAGATCGCGTCAACGTCCAGTCGGCGGACCAGAATTCGCTCGCCGCTGTCCGTGGCGTGACTCCGCAAATTGCCAGGGCGATTGTCGCGTATCGCGGGCAACATCGTTTTCAAAGCATTGCCGATTTGCTGGATGTCACACCGCCGCAAAACCAAAACCAAAACCGGACGCGGACTGGTTCTTCAGGT
>JBEKRA010000476.1:0-2196 GCA_049519195.1 Verrucomicrobiota bacterium | reverse complement strand
TGTGCAGGCTTGAGATTGCTGCCGGTGATGCGGAGCGAGCAGGTCAGGTCGCTGATGTCGCTGATCTTGTCCGGCAGCTCCACCATCAAACCTTCCGCCGTCTGGATGAATCTCAACTTGCCTTTGTGGCCGAGCATCTACACGCGCTTGATTTTGTTCGCGCCCGCATCGCCGGTTTTTGCGAGGGACTTGACGACCAGTTTCCCATCATCCGGCCAGCCCATTGCAATCGCGTAAAGCGTTTTGCCCTTTGTCGTGAAGCGGATGTCCTTGGCCGAGTATTGAAAATTTTCCTTGAACGCGCCGCCTTTGGCCCGCACATCGCCCTCGCCGTAAACCAGCCACGGGCGCGTGCCGTAAATCGCCTCGCCGTTCACCGCCGTCCAGCCGGACAGTTGGTGCAGCATGGTTTCAACTTCAGGATCAAGCGAGCCGTCCGGACGCAGCACAACATTGAGGAGCAAATTCCCGTTCTTGCTTGTGATGTCCACGAGCATGTGCACCGTCCAGCTCAACGGCTGGTATTTCCAATGTTTGTTGTAGAACCAGTCGCCGATGGACGTGTCCGTCTGCCACGGATATGGATCAATGCCACCGCCCACCCCGCGTTCGTAGTCCTGCACCCAGCGTCCGCCGGAACTTTGCTTGCAATTATAAACAGCGGTCAGCTTGCCGTGATTGTGCTGAATGCTGTCGTTGTAAAGATTGGCAATCTGGCTCAAGCCCACCTCGTTGCCGAAAGCCACGCCGCCGTCGCTGTAAAGCAAGTCGGGATGATAATCGTCCACGAGTTGCTTGATTTCATCATACCATTGCTGCTGCCAGCGCGGATTGTTGGAATACCATTTCGTGTCGCCAGGCTCGGCGGGGAAATGGTAGAGATCCCAGTAATTGGAATTGGCGCCATCGTAAGGCACGCCGGCAAACGGGCCGGTCTTGTCGGATTTATGGCTGTTCTGAAACCAGGTGAAGCTCGCGCCGAGATGCTCGGAAACGCCGAACGGCAGGCCGTTTTTCTTCGCTGCCTTCTGCCAGTCGGCCACCACGTCTCGGTGCGGCCCGTAGTTCACGGCGTTCCATTTGTGCAACGGCGAGTTCCACAGGAAAAAATCGTCGTGATGCGAACCCATGCTGACGAAGTATTTCGCGCCCGCTTTTTTGTAAAGTTCCATCAATTTTTCCGGCTCCCACTTCTCGGCTTTCCATAGCGGAATGATGTCCTTCCAGCCGTTCGTGGACGGATGGCCGTAGCGCGCGAGGTGATCGTTGTAATCCGGCGAACCCTGCTGATACATTTTGCGCGCATACCAGTCGCCCTCCATCGGCACGGCCTGCGGCCCCCAATGCGCCCAGATGCCGAACTTCGCGTCGCGGAACCAGCCGGGCGTCTGGTAATTCGTGAGCGAATTCCAGTCCGCCTTGAACGGCCCTTTGGCAATCGGCGGCAACTTCAGCGCCGGCGAATTGGTCTGTGCGACCGCCGCCGCAAGCATCAAGCCCAGCAACAACGCTGTTAAACTCTTCGCGGAGGTTTTTATATTTTATTTTGGCGAAAGACGGACATTGATTTTGAACGCGCCGGGCACCGGTTCGTCGGAAGCGACAATCAAATAACCACCGCCGCAGCCGGAATACATCGCGCCGGGATATTGCCGTTGATACGCCTTGAGCAGCGCCATCAAATCCAACCGAATTAGGGGATGCCGAACGACGTGTGGCAGCAGCGTCTCCCAGCATTTCATGTTCAGATTGAGCGCGGCGCCGAGCGCCTTCGTGTCCATTTTGACGATGGCATCGAAGCAATCCTGGCCGCATTTGCCAAGCTTGGCGACCCATTTCGGATCGAGATTTTTTATGCCGAGCGGGTTGTATCCTTCGGGCCGCGGCTCAACAGGAATCATATGCAAAACCTTGTCCAGCCAGCGCGCAACACGCGGCGAGTTGCACGATTCAATGTGCGAGGGAAAAACGCCGCCGTTAATTTTGAAATCATAATCCAGCCGGTTCACGCCGGGATAAACCAGGCCGATCATGTCCTGCGAACCGCTCGGCTCGGCCTTGCCCTTGTTCTCGGTTTCGTAAAGTTCGCGCACCAAATCTTCCGGAGAACGGTCCGGCAGTTTGCCATTCCAAATCCGCATCGCGATGGCGCGCGTGCTGTTGGCGAGGCCGCACCGGTCCATCGGGTGGAAATTC
>JBEKRA010000475.1:0-2198 GCA_049519195.1 Verrucomicrobiota bacterium | reverse complement strand
GACTCCCTATGTCAATTTCGGCGGCGAAAATGTCGTCGCCATCCGCCTCAACAATCCGCCGGATTCGTCGCGCTGGTATCCGGGCGGCGGCATTTACCGCAACGTCTGGCTCGTCAAGACCGCACCGGTTCACGTCGCGCAATGGGGCACTTACATCACCACGCCGCTGGTCGGCCCGGCAACCGCCGCCGTGCGGGTGAACACGAAAATTATAAATGAAGCCACGAACGATGCGGCCTTGACGGTGGAAACGAAACTCTATCCGCTCGACGCAAATGGCAAAAAATCCACCACAGCCGTGGGCGATTACTCCCGGACCGTGACCGTTCCCGCCGGGAACACCGCCACGAATCAGATGGAAATCAAGGTGGCGAATCCGAAATTGTGGAGCATCGAACAGCCCAACCTCTACGTCGCCGTAACCACGTTGACCCAGGGCGGCAACGTCGTGGATCAGGTGGAAAACAACTTCGGCATCCGCACCATCGAGTTCACCGCGACCGGCGGTTTCCTCTTGAACGGCAAGCGCGTGCCGATCAATGGCGTTTGCGACCATCACGACCTCGGCGCGCTCGGCGCTGCCATCAACACCAGCGCGCTGGCGAGGCAGATTACCATTCTGAAGGCGATGGGCTGCAATGCCATCCGCACCAGTCACAATATGCCCACGCCGGAATTGCTCGATTTGTGCGACCGGATGGGAATGCTCGTGATGGACGAGTCCTTCGATTGCTGGGAGAGCGGCAAGACGCCGAACGATTATCACCTCATCTTCGACGCCTGGCACGAGCGCGATTGGCGCGCGGAATTGCGCCGCGACCGGAATCATCCGAGCATCATCCTTTGGAGCATCGGCAACGAGGTCGGCGAACAGGGCCGTCCGGGCAAATTCTGGATTGCCGCCGAGCTGACCGCCATCGCGCACCAGGAAGACCCGACGCGTCCGACGACTTCCGCGAACAGCGACACGCAAGCCGGCTACAACGGCTTTCTGAACAACGAGGACGTGTTCGGCTACAATTACAAGCCGGGGGAATACGGCAAATTCCGCACGGTTAATCCGTTGAAAGAGCTGTTCGGCAGCGAGACCGCCTCGTGCGTCAGCTCGCGCGGCGAATATTTTTTCCCAACGAACATGGGCACGACTGCCGGGCTGGCGTATTTCAACAACAAAGACCATGGCAAGGCGAATAATCAAGTGAGCGACTACGACCTCTACGCCCCGAGTTGGGCGACGCCGCCGGATTGGGAATTCAAAGGCCAGGAACAATATCCCTACGTCGCGGGCGAATTCGTCTGGACGGGATTTGATTATCTCGGCGAGCCGACGCCCTACGGCAACCGCAACGACCCCGCCCGCAGTTCCTATTTCGGCATCGTTGACCTCGCGGGCTTTCCGAAGGATCGCTACTACATTTATCAGGCGCACTGGCGTCCCGACTTGCCGATGGCCCACATCCTGCCGCACTGGAACTGGCCGGAGCGCGCCGCACAACAAGTTACGAACGCAGTTACCGGAGGTTTGACGAATCGCCCCGGCCTGGTCACGCCGGTCCATGTTTTCACCTCCGGCGATTCGGCGGAACTTTTCCTCAACGGCAAATCGCTCGGCAAGAAAACAAAAGGGCCGTTTGAATACCGCCTGCAATGGAACGACGTGAAATACCAGCCCGGCACGCTCAAAGTCGTCGCCTACAAAAACGGCAAGAAATGGGCGACCGACGTGATGAAGACCGCCGGCTCGGCGGCAAAACTGACCATGCAGGCCGACCACGCAAACATCGCCGCCGACGGCCAGGATCTTTCCTACATCACCGTGACCGTGGCGGACACACATGGGCTGCTCGTCCCGCGCTCGAAAAACCACATCAAGTTTTCAATCGTCGGCCCCGGCGAAATCGTCGCCACGGACAACGGCGACGCGACCAGCTTTGAGCCGTTCCAGGCGCCGGAACACAGCGCCTACAACGGACTCGCGCTGGTCATCGTCCGAGCCAAGGCCGGCCAGCCGGGAACCTTCACCGTGAAGGCCGAAGCCGACGGGTTGAAAATCGGCACAGTCCGCGTTACCAGCAAATGAGCTGAACAACTTGGATTGCGGCGTTGCACTACTTGCTTTTGAGCAACGCCGCAATCAAACCGTCCGTCGTGTGCTCTTTGGCCTCGACCGCCGGTTCCAGTTTGAGCGCGCGGATGGT
>JBEKRA010000474.1:0-2199 GCA_049519195.1 Verrucomicrobiota bacterium | reverse complement strand
CCGCCCCTGCGCCTGGCAATTGATTTACAAACGCCTGAAAGAAATCGGCCAGTTGGATCGTTTGAAAGAAATCAAGCCTCCCAAAAACTGGCGCCCAAGCCTCTCCGGCGGCTTCAGGAAAATCATCCGTGAAGATCATCGGGTCTAAAGACCTCGTTGGATCGTTAAATTGTTGAACCGTCAAATCGGTGGGGCGAGTGCCTGTTGCGCCGTAGCCGGAGACGAAGGCTGATCCCCAGCCGGATGTTTTCGGAGGGCGGCTTGTCTCGGCGAAGCGCCGCGAAGATGGAAACACCACGACGCCCAAACTTTACCCGCAGACTTCGCGGATGGACGCGGATTTTCAATGCAGCCCGCCGCGTCGCAGCGCGGCTATAATCTGGTCAGGGTCGTAAACGCAGCCGCCCCAGATGCCGCCGCCGGCCAATTGCAGCGCCGCCCAAAGGCGCGTGTCCGCCGGTAACGCAGCATTCGGCACAAGGTCTTTTCGCGTCGAGCGCCCGGCCAGAACTCGTCGGCCTTTCTCTGGCGTGAACCGGCGTTTACCCTCGCCCACCAAATCCACACTTCCTTCAACGTGTTTGCAGTCAATGTGGACGCGGATAGTATCACCGTCCAAAACCTTGCCAATCGGGCCGCCGGCTAATCCTTCAGGTCCGATGTGCCCGACGCATGCGCCGGTGGAAAGGCCGGAGAACCGCGCGTCGGTCAGCAAGGCAACTTGTTTGCCAAAGGGCATGTGTTTCAACGCGCCGGTGACTTGGTAGGTTTCTTCCATGCCGGTGCCCATCGGCCCAACGCCGGCCAAAACCAATACGTCGCCGGCCTGGATGCGCCCTTGTTTGATCGCGGCCATGGCGTCTTTTTCATTCACAAAAACGCGCGCTGGACCCTCCTTGTGATACACGCCATTGACATCCACCATGGACGGATCAATCGCGGTGGCTTTTACCACCGAACCTTCGGGCGCGAGATTGCCGCGCGGGAAAACCAACGTGCCGCTCAAGCCGCGTTTCTTTGCCTGGTCCGGCGGGAAAATGACTTCGTCGGCATTCACACCATCCAGTTGTTTGAGCAATTCCCAGAACCGCCGGCGGCGCTCGGATTTCTCCCACTCATCCAGATTTTCGCCCAAAGTTTTTCCGGTGACGGTCAGCACGTCCGTGTCAAGCAGGTTCAACTGGCGCAGATGCAACATTACTTCCGGCACGCCACCCGCCAGGAACACGCGGACTGTCGGGTGCTGAATCGGGCCGTTCGGCAACACGCTGACCAGACGGGGCACGCGGCGGTTGACAGAAATCCAGTCATCCACCGTCGGTCGCTTCAGACCGGCGGCATGGGCAATGGCCGGCACGTGCAACAGCAGATTGGTCGAACCGCCAAACGCCGCGTGAATGGCCATCGCGTTTTGAATACTGGCAGAGGTCAGAACATCGCGCACTTTGAGTTTGCGTTCGTGTAATTGACGCAAAGCGCGGGCCGAGCGCCGGGCCATGTCCAGCCAGACCGGCTGGCCCGATGGTGCGAGCGCCGAGTGCGGCAGAGAGAGTCCGAGAGCCTCGCCGACCACCTGCGCCGTGGCCGCGGTGCCGAGAAATTGGCAACCGCCACCCGGCGATCCGCAGGCGCGACAACTCAATTCCGCGGCTTCCGACAACGAAACCAGTCCGTGCGCGAAACGTGTGCCCAACGTTTGCACCGTGCCGGCGTCTTCCGCCGCATCCGCCGGCAATGTGACGCCTCCAGGAACAATCACGCACGGCAAATCAGTCAAACCCGCCACGGCCATCATCATCGCCGGCAACCCTTTGTCGCACGTGGCGATGCCGAGCACACCGGCGCGCAACGGCAATGATCGGGCCAGTCGCCGGAAAAGGATGGCGGCGTCATTACGATACGGCAGGCTGTCGAACATGCCGGTGGTTCCCTGGGTCCGGCCATCGCATGGGTCAGAACAAAAGCCGGCAAAAGGAACGACTTGCAACCGGCGAAATTCCTCCGCGACAGCCTGGACGAGCAGGCTGATTTCCCAATGGCCGGTATGATAGCCGAGGGCAATCGGCTGGCCGTCAGGCGCGCGCAATCCGCCTTGCGTGCTAAGAATCAGAAACTGGTTTCGACCGGCCTCGGCTGGATTCCAGCCCATGCCGGCGTTTTGGGTCAGGCCGAACAGATCGCCGCTCGGGCTGTTCCGGA
>JBEKRA010000473.1:0-2206 GCA_049519195.1 Verrucomicrobiota bacterium | reverse complement strand
TCCGGGCGCCGCTTTTGCGTAGAACGAAACTTTGTAAGTTGTCCTGGGCTGCACCGGAATTCCCCAGAAGCCGCCGTTGGCAACACCAGCCGGGGAAGTTTTCGCCGCCGCCGCCGCGTCAACCTTGAGGCTCACGTTCAGCGCGTCATTCAACGGCGTGTTGGTGTCTAGCACCAGGGCCGCGCCGCCGACGCTGCTCCAATATCTCGGCGCTCGATTTGCGGGATAGGTCGCGGGATAATATTTCGTGGGATCATACGCGTCCGGCTTGAGGTTCAGCTGGATGGCGTCCGCCTTGAACGTGCGGTTGCGGATGAGTTCGCCGTAAAGCCCGCCTTCGTAGGAATAATTGATCTCCTCGGTCATCAGGCCGTAGAACGTCGGCGGCATCTTGGCCTTGACCTGGTCCGCCTTGATTTGCAGGACGGGAATTGCCGCTGGCGCGTTGGAAACGGAGCTGGCTGTTTCCGCGTTCGTCGTTTGCGCGGGCAGCGGAATTGCGGTTGCGCCGAAGACGGCCAGCAAAAGACCGGTCAGCGTGGACAGATGGTTTTTAATCAGATGGGTGCTTTGCATGGGCTGAAATTGAATTCAAACCCAGTAAAAGTCCATCCAAATTTCCGGGGATGGTTGAAATGGCCGTCAGTGAGGACTCTTATGTGGAACCACAAGTGCGGATTGGCAGCGGGAGCTTCGGTGTGCGGACGAATCGTTTTGTGTTCAACATCGGCGGCAATGGCAATTTGGTTGTGGTGGTGGAAGCCCGCACAAACCTGGCCGATCCCGTTTTTACCGCCTCCGCCCGCCGTAACGGATCGGGAAATTTCACAAAGGCTTTGATCCGGTTTGCGAAGGCCGGCGGAAAAAATTTTGCTGGCATTCCGAAGCGGAGTCCGTAATCTCGCCCGCGTGATTGCCGCCGCCGCCGCAGCAGCCCCGTCCGCCGCGAATGACATGCCATTCAACTGGTTTGACATGGTCTTGGTGTTGTTGCTTGGGTTCGGCCTTTTTCGCGGCAGGCGGAACGGCATGTCCAAGGAGCTTTTGCCTACGCTGCAATGGCTCGTGGTGGTGCCTGCGTGCGGGCTGGGTTATCCGTTCCTGGCCAAGTTGACGGCCGGCTTCATCCATGACACGCTGTGGAACTGCGTTGCGGCGTATCTAGCGCTGGCGCTGGTGGTGTTCATTTTCTTTTCGAAACTCAAGCAGCAGTTCGGCGAGAAGATGGGCAGGAGCGATATTTTCAAGGGCGGCGAATATTATCTGGGCATGCTGGCGGGGCTGGTCCGGTATGCGTGCATATTGATGTTTGCGATGGCGCTGCTGAACGCGCGGGTTTATACGAAGATGGAAATCGCGAAACAACGCGCGCGTGACAAGGCCGACTTTGGCGGCGGCGCCGGCAGCTCGTTTCAGGGCAACTATTTTCCGCACCTGTTCCAGATTCAAGACGCGGTTTTCAAGGATTCCTTTCTCGGCTCGCGCATCAAGACGAATGTCGTCATGTTGTTGATCAACACCGGAAAGCCCGGCGCCGACAGCGACAACGCGCCAGCGCCACCCAAGAAACAGCCGGTGATAAAAATCGGAAATTAACCGGCGCACCGCGCCGCCGAACCCGAATGGCCGGCATTTCTCCTGCAACCCTCGAACGCATCCGCGCCGCCAGCGACATCGTGGACGTCATCGGCTCGTATCTGCCGCTGAAAAAGGCCGGCGCGAACTTCACCGCGCTCTGCCCGTTTCACAAGGAAAAGACGCCGAGCTTCAACGTCAATCCGCACCGGCAGATTTTCCACTGCTTCGGATGCCACAAGGGCGGCGACGTGTTCACCTTCGTCAAGGAATACGAAAACATCGGGTTCGTGGACGCCGTGCGCCGGCTGGCCGAGCGCGCGAAAATTCCGCTCGAATTTGAAAATTCCCCCGGCGAACAGCAATCCCGCCACCTCAAGGACCAGCTTCTCCAGATTCACGAGCAAATCGCCCAGCGCTGGCAAAATTGCCTGCTCAACGAGGCCGCCGGGCAAACCGCGCGCGATTATCTGGCCAAGCGCGGCGTCCCGGCGGACGCGGTGAAATTGTTCCGCATCGGCGCCGCGCCGGAATTGTGGGACGACACCGTCAACTGGGCCAAAAGCAAGGGTCACGAACTCGCGCTGGTCGAAAAGGCCGGGCTGATTCTGCGCAAGGAAGGCGGAGAGCA
>JBEKRA010000472.1:0-2206 GCA_049519195.1 Verrucomicrobiota bacterium | reverse complement strand
AAACAATTCTCCGACAAGCTTTCCGCCGAGGAGCGCGATTTGCTCCGCGCCGACATGGTGCGGGATCGTTTGAAAAATGTCAGCCGGCCCGTAGTCAAGCCGCCGAACGCGGGGAATTGAGATAATTCGCGCCGCTTCTGAATCAATGGCGGGGCCGTCTTGACGCGACCATTCAGCCAAACGCCACGGCGACAATCCATGTGACAGGAAATTTCAAGCGCCGGCACTGTTGCGGCCATTGGCGAGCAAATCCTCGATGCTTTGCAGGAGGTTCTGGAAGGTGCAGTCGCCCTTGAGGAGAAGTCTGTCGGCCATCCCCAGCACGGAAGGGTCCACCACTTCCAAGTTGGAGGAAAATACGACGACGGGAATGGTTGTGAGCCGCGGATTGTCCCGTATGGCTTTCAGGATTTGCATGCCGCTGAACCGCGGCAACACCAGGTCAAGGATGATCAAATCGAACTCGCGCACGGCGAGGATGCGCATGGCTTCGATCCCGTCCACGGAGCTTTCGACATCAAAGCCGGCCTTTTGCAGGCGCGCGCGAAACGCCGTCAACACGACTATATCATCCTCGATATAGAAGATGCTTTTGCCGCTGGCAGCTTCCGGGTTCATTGCGCGCTCAACCTTATAGTTTCTACAATAACAACTGCTGAATCGCGGTGATTATGATGCGCCACCCGGAGAATGCCAGCAATTTTTGGCGCGGCATTGGCTGGATTGATGTTGGCGCATTGTTTTTCAATTCCCACTTTCGCGCGCGATGGTTTAACCTTGCGCCGTGATGGAAACCCAAAACCCGGACGCCGGACGCCGGATGCCAGACGCCATTCGCAGCTTCTGGCTCATGTTCGTCGTGGAATTCCAAAATGCATTCAGCGACAACACCCTGAAGCTCCTTGTCACGTTTTTCATCCTCGGCCTGGGTTTGTCGCACGAGAAGCGCGACGGCCTCGTGGGGCTGGTCGGCACCATTTTTGCGGTGCCGTTTGTCCTGTTTTCCATGGCCGGTGGATTCTTCGCCGACCGTTTCAGCAAGCGCAGCGTAGCCATCGCCGTCAAGTGCGCCGAACTGGGCATCATGTCGGTGGTCGTGCTCGCGTTCTGGCTCGGAAACGTCCTGCTGATGTTTGCGGCCATTGCCTTGATGAGCACGCACAGCGCGATTTTTGGCCCGACGAAATACGGTATGCTGCCGGAATTGTTGCCGGAGAAAAAACTGTCTTGGGGCAACGGCATTTTCGGCCTCGGCACCTTTTCTGCCTCCATCACCGGAACCATTTTCGCGGGCTGGCTATCGGACACGTTCGGCAAATCGCAATTCTGGTCTGGCATCATCCTCATCGGGCTGGCCCTCGTCGGATTGTCCTTCTGCCTCGGCATTCAGCGGCTCCCCTCCGCCGACCCGGGCAGAAAATTCCGCGCGAATTTCCTCGGCGATTTTATTTCGCAATTCAAGGCGATCCGCCGGGACCGCGTCCTGTTTCTCGGCGTCATGGGCAACACGTTCCTCTGGTTTCTGGCAGCGCTGCTGCAATGGGTCGTGCTTTGCTACGGCAAGGATATTTTTCATTTTGACGACCGGCACAGCGCCTATTTGCAGGGCGGAATGCTGGTCGGCGTCGGCGCGGGCAGCCTCGCGGCCGGATTTCTC
Organism: Verrucomicrobiota bacterium; assembly: GCA_049519195.1. GTDB lineage: Bacteria > Verrucomicrobiota > Verrucomicrobiia > Limisphaerales > UBA11358 > UBA11358. The sequence continues at coordinate 549 of JBEKRA010000472.1, read as the reverse complement.
TCCAGCGGGAAAATTGAATACGGCCTGATTCCACTGGGCATGGCCGGCCTGACGATTTTTTCGGCGTGGCTCGCCCATTCCGGCTTCGGGGTCGCCGCCTTTTCGGTGGGCATCGGCCTGATCGGCTTCTTCGGCGGCATTTACAACGTGCCGGTCAGCGCCATCATCCAGCACCGGCCCGACGCCAACAACAAAGGCAAGGTCATCGCCGCCGCCGGCCTGTTGAGTTGGATCGGCATTTCCCTCTCTTCGGGAATTTTTTCCCTGCTTACGTTGGGAATTGCTTCGTTTTGGGCAAGTGCCGGCTATTTTATCGCGACGGGAGTAATTTTCATCCTCCTGGTGTGTTTTAACGTTTCGATTCGTTTCAAATTGTGGTTTATCGCAGCGGCGCTGGCGGTCTTTAATTTTTTGCTTATCGTCGGCAAACTCACATTGCCGCAAATTTTTCTCTTCGGCGCGGTGCTGTCGCTGGTGGGCACCATTTACTGCGTCTGGCTCATGCCGGATTCACTGCTGCGGTTCGTGCTCTGGCTGCTGACGCGGACG
>JBEKRA010000471.1:0-2207 GCA_049519195.1 Verrucomicrobiota bacterium | reverse complement strand
CCTGCAGGAAACAGACAAAAAGAAATCGCCGGGATTGCCCTGATCGCGTTGCTGCTGCCTTTCTGCGGGTGTGATTCAAACCTGACATCATCGCGCCCGGAGCAGCGCGTCCAATCGGCGGAACCGACCAACAGCCACCTGCGCGTCCGCGCGTCCGCGGTTGCCGGATTGTTTTATCCAGCGGAAAGGCCGGCCCTTTCCCGAATGGTGGATGGATTGCTTGAAAACGCGCCGGCACATCACATCCCGCACCTGAAAGGCTTGGTTTGCCCTCATGCCGGCTACCCCTATTCCGGGCCAACCGCGGCGATTGGTTACAAAACGCTCGCGGGGCGCGATGTTCAAACCGTCATCATCCTCGGCCCAAGTCACTATGCCGCGTTTCAGGGCGCGTCGGTTCCCAATGTGGACGCTTACCAAACGCCGCTCGGAACGGTTCTTGTTTCGGAGAAGGCGCGACAACTGGCCAGGACCAGCCCCTTTGTTTTGGAGCCGCGTTGCATGGTCCAGCGTCCGCAGTGGTGGCAGCAATCTTCCAAGCCCGCGCCGGCCGCCGGCGAGGACACGCCCGATACCTGGGAACATTCCGTCGAGGTGCAGGTGCCATTTTTGCAGAAGACATTGAGCAACTTCAAAATCCTGCCCGTTGTTTTTGGGGAGGTTGACCCCGAACAGGCCGCCAAGATTTTGGCCGGGGTGATTGATGACAAGACAATCATCGTGGCCAGTTCCGACTTGAGTCATTACCACCCCTACGATGAGGCCGAAGAACTGGACCATCGCTGCGTCAAGGCGGTTTGCGACATGAACATTGACGAAATGAAAACACAGGAAGCCTGCGGCAAAGCGCCCATTTTGACGCTGATGTATCTGGCCAGGGAAAAAGGCTGGAAGGCGCAATTGCTGGATTACCGGAACAGCGGCGACACATCGGGCGACAAGACCCACGGCGTTGTCGGCTACTCTGCCATAGCGTTTTATGAGCCGGTGCCGGAAAATTACGCGGCACAGGAGAGAAAATTCCTGCTGGATCTGGCACGGACGACGCTCGCGCGGGTGGCGACAAATGGCAGCCTGCCGGAAGTCAGCGCCAAAGACGCGCCGCTGAAGCTGGCCGTGACGAAGGCGTGTTTCGTGACGTTGACCGAGAATGGCGAGTTGCGCGGCTGCATCGGCCACATTTTGCCGCAGGAAGCGCTTTATCAGGCGGTGGTGGACAACGCGCGGAACGCGGCCACCCGCGACCCGCGTTTCCAGCCGGTGCGGCCCGATGAGGTGAATAAAATCAAAATCGAAATCAGCGTGCTGACGGAACCGCAACCGCTGAATTTCAATTCGCCCGAGGACCTTCTGAACAAGTTACAGCCCGGCGAGGATGGCGTGGTGTTGCAGATTGGCTCGCGCGGCGCAACGTTTCTGCCGCAAGTCTGGGAGCAGATTCCTGACAAAGTTGAATTCCTCAACCACCTCGCGCAAAAAGCCGGATGCGCGCCGGACGACTGGCGCGGCAGAAATGTCAGTGTCTCCATCTACCACGTCGAGGCGTTCGCGGAGTAATTTTTTATGCCTGACCGGGAGCCGATAACGCTGGCGGTCACGAGTGAACGGCGGCTTGTCCTGCTGGCCGTGGGTGCGCTGGGGGTTTCGTGCGTGATGACGCAACTGGCGCTGATGCGCGAACTGCTCGGCGCATTCAGCGGCAATGAACTGGTGCTCGGCGTGGTGCTGGGCAACTGGCTGTTGCTGATGGGCATCGGCACCTGGCTCGGCCGGACCTCCGACAAACTCCGAAACCCACTGGCCGTCCTGGTCGTGATGCAAATCCTGGTGGCGGTTCTGCCGCTGTTGCAGGTATTTCTCCTGCGGACTTTGCGAAACGTCGTTTTTGTCCGCGGCGCCGCGGTTGGCGTCAGCGAAACCGTCATCAGCACTTTCATTTTGCTGCTGCCGTACTGCCTTGTGGCGGGCTATGCCCTGACACTGGCGTGCGCTATTCAAAGTAGGACAGGCGTCCCGCCTGTCCATGTCTCGGAACGCGAAACGACTGACATAGAACGTCAAAGCACAGACAAGCGAGACGCATGTCCTACGTTAAACGAGAACGCCGTTTCCGCCGCCGGTCGCGTTTACGTTGCAGACAGCATCGGCAGCATTGCCGGCGGCGTTCTGTTCAGCTTCGTGCTCGTCCGGTTCCTCGACCATGCCGG
>JBEKRA010000470.1:0-2228 GCA_049519195.1 Verrucomicrobiota bacterium | reverse complement strand
GCCGTCCGTCGGGCATCAGGCAGGCGGCTTGCACAGTGCCGCCCGGCGGCACAACGATCGGCGAATGGTAAACCGGAGAATTGGTCGTCAGGATGGTTCCATCCGCGGTGTAAACCATTTTGCCATTGCCGGCGTTGCTGATCGTCACCAGACCGTTGGCGTCACGGCCGGAAATGACGGGCGGCAAACCAGCGTCGGATTGCTTGAAAAGTCCAAGCTCGGCGAGCGTCGGTTCCATCCGCGAGCCGGTGATGCGGATGCGGACCTGGCTCGTGGTTACGGGCGATTTCAAACGGATGATCCGGCGGTGGCCGACGGTGGTGAGCGTGTCGGAAGAAATCTTTTCCGCCACCGACCAATCCGATCCGTTCCAGAAATCAATCGCGAAGGATTCGATCCGCTGGCCGCGATGATCCACCGCTTCCTGCAACGAGACGACATCGAAGGCCACCGGCTTCGGCAGCGTCAATGTCAACGTGCCATTGGTATGACCCGGCGCGGCTTCCCACCAAGTGTCGAGGTTATGATCCAACGCGCGTGACGGTTTGTGGGACGTGTTGGAATTGTCGGCGGTAAGTTTGCCGCCGGCGGCGAGATCGGTCTTAAACGTGTCTTTGACGATCTGCGACATCTTGCTCAACGCTTCGATCTGATCGTCGGGAATCAAGCCGCGATTGTCCGGCGAGAGGTTCAGGATGAGATTTCCGTTGCGGCCGATGGACCGGTAATAAATGTCCGACAGCTCGGACAAACTCCGTGGATGTTTTTGCGGCGCCCAAAACCACGCGCCGTTGGCAAGAATGGTGACGTTGATTTCCGCCGGAAACCACCAAAGATAAGAACCGGGTTTCAGCTTGGCGCGGCTGCCGAGATCACCACCCGTTATGTCCGGCCAGCGGAATTGGTCGGGTGACGTCGGCAATGGAACGACGCTCCATTCCGTGGTGCGGCCCACGCCGCCTTCGTTGCCCACCCAGCGCACATCCGGCCCTTTGCCCATGATGACCGCTTTGGGTTGCAGATGGCGGATCAGATCATACCACGCGTTGTAGTTGTAAGTCTCATGGACACTCGGATCGGGATTCGCGCCGTCAAACCACACTTCCTCAATCGGTCCGAATTCCGTCAGCAATTCGTAAAGCTGGTTCAGGAAATAACGATTGTAATCGTCCACGACGTAGGAATATTTTCCAAAACCCGGTGCGGGCTTGCGGCCTTTCGAGGGATCGCTCTTGAAGCTGGCCGGATCGGTGGGAATGACCGAAAGAACATTGCTGCTGTTGTCACCGTAATAACCGCCGGGATTTTTGGGGTTCGTCCGCAACTGGTAGAGATCGGCCGGCGAAAGATAAACACCCAGCTTCAATCCGTATTTTTTCGCGGCGTCGGCAACGGCCCGGACTTCATCACCTTTTCCATCGAGCCACGGGCTTGCCGCCACCGAGTGCGGCGTGTAACGGGTTTGCCAAAGACACAATCCGTCGTGATGTTTGCAGACGAGCACGACCATTTTGCCGCCGGCGTCTTTCATCGCGCGGACCCACTGGTCGGCGTCAAACGCGGTGGGATTATACAGCGACGGCTCCTCGCGTCCGGTGCCCCACTCGACGCCGTGAAACGCATTCGGCCCGTAATGGAGAAAAAATGTCCACTCCAGCCGCATCCAATCCGTCTGATTGGCGCGCGGCAAAACCTTCGCCGCTTTTTCAGCGATGACAGCGGCGGAATCGCCGTTGGAAATCACCTGCATCTTGGAATACGTGATCGGCGCAGGGGCAGGCCGTGTCGTGCAGCCGGCGATGGTCGCGATCAAAAAGCCAAGCGCTGACGTGGTCAATAGAGTTCGATTCATAGTCGTTTTTCGATTAAATCATCCTGCCAAGAGCGTGTAAATCATGGATTCCAGGAAAGGACCTACCGTTTAAGCGCATTGAACATCAGCCTTTTCGCCGTCACTGGTTGAAATTTACTGGAAGCGCTGTTCACGAAGGAATCCATGAGTCCAGGCAGCGCCAGCAGCACGATTTTGCCTTTGCCACACTGGACGACAGCCGCGGCGACGCCAACGTTTGGGTCATGATTCTTGCCGTAACCGATGACGGACTCGACGCCGGAGCCGGAAAGCCTCAGGCCGTTGCCGCTGGTAATCTGATACGGCCAGTCGAGCACACAGTCCGATGGCAGACCGGCAAGCAGATCATGCTTGCGCCCAAAAAACCAGAATCCCA
>JBEKRA010000469.1:0-2235 GCA_049519195.1 Verrucomicrobiota bacterium | reverse complement strand
GCATTTCAAGCCGGCTTCGATGACCTCCCATTTCGAGGAGTCCACCATCACCGGCACCTTGCAAATGTCCGGCTCGCTCGCGATGAGATTGAGAAAGCGCGTCATCGCGGCGACGCAATCAATCATTCCTTCGTCCATGCAAACGTCAATGACCTGCGCGCCGTTCTCGACCTGCTGTCGCGCGATGGTCAGCGCGGCCTCGAAATCGCCGGCCTTGATGAGTTGGGCAAACTTGGGCGAACCGGCAACGTTCGTGCGCTCACCGATGTTCAGGAAATTGGAATCAGGACGAACCGTCACCGCATCGAGTCCGCTCAAACGCAAATACGGTTCAACCGCCGGAACTTTGCGCGGCGGCAAATCCATGACCGCCCCGGCAATCGCCTTGATGTGCGGCGGCGTTGTGCCGCAGCAGCCGCCGACGATGTTCAGCCAGCCGTTTTGCGCCCACTCGCGTAGCTGGGGCGCGAGCGTTTCCGGCGTTTCGGGAAACCCGGTCGGCAACAGCGGATTCGGCAGGCCCGCGTTCGGATACGCGCTGACAAAAATCGGCGCGATGCCGGAAAGTTCCCCGATGAGCGGGCGCAATTCTTTCGGCCCAAGCGCGCAGTTCATGCCGACGGAGAGCAGGGGAACGTGGGAAATGGAATTCCAAAACGCCTCGACAGTCTGGCCGGTCACGCCGCGATTGCTGCCGGCTTGGATGAATGTGACGGAGGCGAGGATGGGGATTTGAAATTTGAAATCTGAAATTTGAGATCCGCCGGCGGCGGCGGAGCAGGGCAGGGGAATGATGCTGCGTTCCTCAAAAATCGTTTGGATTGCGAAGAACGCCGCCTTCGCGTTGAGCGTGTCGAAAATGGTTTCGACCAGCAGCAAATCCGCGCCGCCGTCGAGCAGGCCGCGAACCTGTTCGCTGTAAGCCGCGACCAGCTCGTCATAATTTGCGCCGCGCGCGCCTGGATTATTTACGTCAGTTGAAATCGAAGATGTTTTCGTCGTCGGGCCTATAGCACCCGCGACGAAACAAATCCGGCCCGACTCCTTGGAGCGCCGGCGTCCCGCCGGCGTGTCCCGCTTTGTCGGCAAGCATCCACTCGCCGGCGAGACGCCGGCGCTCCCAGGCTCGATATCCGCCATGAATTGGTCGGCGGCGCGGCGCGCGCATTCCGCGCCGGCTTTGGACAATTCATAAGCAAGGGGTTCCAGCCCGTAATCCGCGAGCGAAATCCGCTGCGAGTTGAACGTGTTCGTCTCGATGATGTCCGCGCCGGCTTCGAGATATTGGCGATGGATGCCCTCGATGATTTGCGGCTGCGTGACGTTCAGAAGATCGTTCAGGCCCTTGAGATCTTTGCCGCGCCAGTCCACAAACCGCCCGCCGCGAAATGCCGCCTCGTCCAGCTTGTGCCGCTGGATCATCGTGCCCATCGCGCCGTCAATAATGACGATGCGCTCGCGCAACAGGCGTTGCAGATGTTCAATTCTGTCCGGCATCGGTTTCAGTCAAATTTACCGCCGTAAAATTAGCGGAAACCTTTCCGCAATGCAAATATAAAATCAACATATCTTGATGCGATGATATGTTATTTTCCAAAGAAATGCGGCAGCGGGGGTATTCTGCTAGGCGGTGACGTGGCGGCGGATGAGTTCGAAGTTGCAGAGGCGGACCTCGGGTTTGCCGGTGGTGGCGAGGACGAGATGCATATCCGGCCCGAACGAGATTAGCAGGTGGTCGGGCTTGGGATTCAGATCCTCGAAGCCGCAGCTGGCGAGCCGTTTGGCCTTCAACCGCATCAATTCAGCCAGCATCTGTTTGGAAATCATTTTCTCGGCAAAGGCGTGCTTGGCATTGAAAGCCTGGTAGAAACGTCCGTCCTGAATGGCCAGCAGTTCGTCGGGGCCGTTCCAGAACCCCCAGATGGTTATGTAATCGTAGTCCTCGCGCACGGCGGGTTCGCCATCGGGGGTGCGCAGACCGGCGAGGGTGGAGTAGCGGCGTTTGTCGGCGTTCTGGCGCGGAGTCTCGCGTTTGTGCCCGGTCATGTAGATGGCGCGGGGATAAACGGTCTTGACGCCATTGCGGGCGAGTTCGAGGGCGAAGGCGAATTCCTCGAAGGGGCTGTTGAAGCCGTAGTCTTTCGCGGCGGCCTTTTCGGCCTCCGGATTTGTGGGCCGTGGCGGCTCGCCCATGCGGGAGATTTTCCAGACCAGATTGATGTCGTCCTTGGTGCG
>JBEKRA010000468.1:0-2236 GCA_049519195.1 Verrucomicrobiota bacterium | reverse complement strand
ATTCCGTCGCCACGCGCCACGCGACGATGGTCAACGGCATTGACGACCTTGCCATCACGAACCTCGACGGCCTCGACACGGTGGAGACGATCAAAATTTGCGTCGCGTATCGTCACGGCAAAAAGCAATACGACTTTGTTCCGAACGACGCGCAGGTGCTCGCCGAGTGCGAACCGGTCTATGTGGAATTTGAAGGCTGGTGCACGCCGACGGAAAAGGCGAAGACATTCAAGCAACTGCCCGCCAAGGCGCGCGAGTATTTGAAGGCGATTGCGGAATTGAGCAACGCGAAACTGTTCATTGCCTCCGTCGGCCCGGGTCGCGACCAGACGATTTTTGTTTAATGCCTATCAGATGTAGTATCGGCGCTGTGCGCCGATTATTCAAACCACTGGTTCGAAGTTGCAACCAGCGTCAATCAGGAAATCTCAATGGGAAGCGGACGTGGAAGCGGCCGTGGTGTTGGTAGGAAATAGCAGAAAAATAAGAATCACCGCAGCCACTCCGCCAAGCGTAAGTGCGGCCAATCGCCAAAGTAAAAGGTCTAGATTGCCGTCGGTGGGCTCAACTGGATACTTAATTAATAACACGGAGAAATAACCAAAGACAAAACCCAAAAACAGTAAGATAATCGAACCAAGTCGGCGGGTCGCCCGCTCCAAGCACAAACTTCCTAAGAGCACACCAACAAATCCTGCAACAATTATAGGAACCAACAAGATGTATTCAATCGTCGCGTCAGACAGTGCAAATTGATGTAAAATGAATCCGAAAGGCAAGGACAACACGATACTGGAGAAGCAAACCGCCCACCACGCGACAACTATGGCGGCAATGTATCTCGCAAACTTGTTGATGAATCATGCCATTATCCGGTTGTGGCTGCAATTGCCATAGTCGCGAAATAGTCAAGCGAGCTGCGAAAGGGGCTGGTTTTGCAAACTATCGGGTTTCATGATTCAAGCTTGCGGAGGGGCGTAATCGTTTTCAAGCAGAAATTGACGGCGGATGTTGTCCGCAGATTCCGCAGATTGACACAGATTTTTTTATTTTTGAATCCGCGCAATCCGCGTAATCTGCGGTCAAACAGATGAGTTCCGCCACTGCACATTTGAGCGCCGAGGCCAAGGCGTCGCTGCCGCAGCACGTTGCCGTCATCATGGACGGCAATGGCCGCTGGGCGAAACAGCACGGCTTGCCGCGCGTGGAGGGGCACCGGCGCGGCGCGGATTCGGCGCGCGAAATCATCCGCACGGCGGGCGAACTCGGCATCAAGTATCTCACGCTCTACGCCTTTTCCGCCGAGAATTGGAACCGGCCCAAGGACGAGGTGGACGCGCTGATGAAATATCTCGTCCATTATCTCAAGACCGAGACGCCGGAACTGAACAAGAACAACGTCCGTCTCGAAGTCATCGGCCAGATTTACCGCCTGCCGGAAAACGTGCAGGAGCATCTCAAGAAATCCATCGCGACGCTTTCCAAAAACAACGGCCTGACGCTGGTCATGGCGTTGAGCTACGGCAGCCGCATTGAAATCGTGGATGCCGTCCGCCGCATCAGCGAGGAAGTCAAGCGCGGCAAGCTCGACCCGGCGGACATCAACGAGAAGGTCGTTTCCGACCATCTCTGGACGCGGAACATTCCCGACCCGGATTTGCTTATCCGCACCAGCGGCGAGATGCGCGTGAGCAATTTTCTGCTCTGGCAGATTTCCTACGCCGAAATGGTCATCACGCCGACACTCTGGCCGGATTTCCGCAAGCCTCAATTTTTCGCCGCGCTGGAGGAATACGCGCGCCGGCACCGGCGGTTTGGCGGGGTTTGATCTGGGAGGGACGGCGTGCCGCCGTCCCAAATTCGGGTCGCCGACACGGCGACCCTCACAATTTAGATTTATTTTGAGCCGTCCTTGTGCTATTCAAACGCTGTGAGCAATCCATTTCGCATCGGCGTCCTCGGTTCCGGCAAAGGCTCGAACTTTGCCGCCATCGCCGACGCCATAGACGCCGGGAAAATTCCGGCGCAGGTTGGCGTGGTGTTGAGCGATGTCGAGAGCGCGGGAATTCTGGCGCACGCTCGCAAACGAAAAATCCCCGCGCAATTTATTCCGCCGGGAAAATTCCGCACCAAGCTGGACGAGGAGGCCGAGCGCAATTACGTCACCGCATTGCAGGCGGCGGGGGTGGATTTGATTGTGCTCGCCGGTTTCATGCGGGTGCTCAAAGGCGATTTT
>JBEKRA010000467.1:0-2242 GCA_049519195.1 Verrucomicrobiota bacterium | reverse complement strand
AGCACGCGGTTCATCATGGAAATGCCTTCGAGCGCGTAATACTCGCATTGCAGCGGCACGAGCAGGCCGTCGCTGGCGGCAAAGGCGTTGAGCGTGAGAATGCCGAGCGATGGCGGGCAGTCAATCAACACCATGTCGAACCGGCCGCTGTCCAAAACGGGTTTGAGCGATTCTGAAACCCGCAGCAGATGGTTTTCCAGCCGCGCCAGTTCCAGATCGGCGGCGCATAAGTCCACCTCGCTCGGCACCGCTTCGAGCCGCTCGAAGGCCGTCGCCTTGATTTTGTCCAGCAAACCGCCTTCGCCAAGCAGGACGCGATAGGCGCTGGCGCCCTCGGTTTTTTCCAAGCCCAAGCCGCTGGTGGCGTTGGCCTGCGGGTCAAGGTCGAAGAGCAGCACGCGCTGGCCGACGGCGGCGAGGCAGGCGGCAAGGTTGACGGCGGTGGTGGTCTTGCCCACGCCGCCCTTTTGATTGGCGACTGCGATGATTTTTGCTGGCACTCGCCTGATTAAACAGAAAAACGCATGGCGTTTCAAGCGCGCATGCGTTTCAGTTCAGAATGGAATCAATTTCCCGGCAGCGTGAAACTGACCGGCTGCATCATTGCTCCGGCTCCTTGCGAAGCAAGCCAAGAGGCGGTCGGCTGGGCATTGAAGACCGGGTTTGTGCTGGAAATGGGAATCATGGCCGGTTGCTCCGCCGGCAGCGAATTCAAGCTGCCGGGCGTTGCCAGGGCCAGCGGGCCGTTGTCTTGCGCGACTTGCAACAGCGGTTGCGACGCGACATCCGGCCGTTCGGCATAAACGATTCCGAAAACGAGGAGGAGGCAAAGCGCGGAAGCAAAGCCGCCCGCGAACGCCGGTTTGGACTCGAACGCCGACAACAGCCGGAACAGCCATGGCAATTCATTCGTCAATCGTTCTGGGACACTTGCCATCTGTTTGGCATTGTCTGCGCGGATGCGCGCCGTCACTTCGGCGGAAAAATTCTCGAAATAGCCCGGCGGCGGTGTTTCATGCCGCTTCAGCGCCAGCAACCGGCGCAACGACTCGAAGTTGTTCTCGTTTTCTTTCATGTTGGCTTCAGGTAATCAGCCAGATACCCCTGCAATTGCTGCCGCGCATAAAACAGCCGCGACCGCACCGTGCCGACGTTGCAATCCGCCGCCTCCGCGATTTCCTCATGCGAGAGGCCCTGCACGTCGTGCATCACCACAACCAGTCTATGGGGTTCTGACAACTTCATCAACGCCTCGTTCAATTTATTTTGCAATTCCGTCAGTCCCGCCGCCCGCCGCGGCGTCTGCTCCGAAACCAGCGCCACCATGTCCGGATCGTGCTCCGCGTTGAAATCCATGTCGTTCAGGCTCATGTGCGTCCGGTTCTTCCGCTGTTTCAGGAAATTGATCGTCTTGTTGACCGCAATCCGGTAAAGCCAGGTGTAAAAACTTGACCCGCCTTTGAAGCTTTTCAGCGCCTGAAACGCCTTGATGAACGATTCCTGCGCCAGATCGTTGGCATCCTCGTGGTTCGACGTCATGTGGTAAATCGTCGCGTAGATGCGCTCCTGATAACGCCTCACCAGTTCGTCGTAGGCCGCCAAATCGCCCCGGCGCGCGCCGCGCACCAGCTCGGCCTCTTCCACCGGCGCGGACGGCTGCGGTTGGCTGCTTGAAACTGGTTCGGCCATAATCATGTTCTCACATTCTAACCGCCAAAACCTCCGTTTGTTGCGCCAAATAATCCGCCAGCCCAAAAAGCCCGGTCCGTTCGCTGGATTCCGGCAGGATTTTCAACGCCCGCCGCGCCGTCTCCAGATACTTCCCGATGACCGCCAGCGACGGCTCCAGGGTCTCGTATCGGGCCAGCAATTCATTGACGCCGGCCAAATTCCCCGGCTCCCAGTTCTCAATCATGCCTTCCAGCCGCGCCCGGTCGGCTGCGCCCGCGCGCTCCCACGCCAGCAACACCGGCCACGTCAGCTTGCCCTTCGCCAGATCCATGCCGAGCGATTTGCCCGCCAGCATCTCGTCCCCGAACAAGTCCACGCAATCGTCATAAATCTGATATGCCGCGCCAAACGCCGCGCCGAACTCCCGCAACGCCCTGCGCTGCCGCGCCGGCGCTCCGCTCAAAAACGCCGCCAGATCGCACGACAATGTGAACAGCTCCGCCGTCTTCATCTCAATCACCCGGAAATACTCGCGCCGCGACGCCGCGAAATTCCGCCGGTTGCGCGTCTG
>JBEKRA010000466.1:0-2245 GCA_049519195.1 Verrucomicrobiota bacterium | reverse complement strand
TTCAGCTTTGTCGCATTTCCCAGCGTGGAAATATTCGCGTCCGTCGCCGCATCTGAAAAATTTTCCACGATGAACGCGCCGTTGTCATACGCAAACAGCGCCACCTGCGCCGGGCCGTCGAGCCGCACGGGAAAACCGCGCATCAAATAGTTTTTGACCGCGCCCGTCGCCGCCGCCGGCAGGCGATACAAGTCCGCAAAATTGTCCGGCACCGCAAGGACGTAAAGGATGCCGTTGCTGTAACGGTCCAGCAGCAGCAGCGGACACCCGGTGTCGCCGGAAATCGCGCGCACGATGGGCCAGGCGTCGTTTGTCAGAAAATCAATTTCCGGCAGCAGGATGCCGGAATCCTGTTCGCCCAGGCTGTCGCCGGTGCCGGCGCCGAAACCGCCGATGAAACTTTTGGCCAGCATTTTCCGGTCGGTGTATTTCACTTCCGCGATATCCTCGATGCCCTTGCCCTGCAAGGCGCGCAGCAGGCCGGACGTGATGACGACGGATTTGCCCGCGCGCAACTGGCCCTTGATTTTCGCCACGATGTCGGGATCGAACTTCGCGCACTCGGTCAGCAAAACCAGATTCGCGTTCGTCGGAAATTCCGGATGCAGATCAATCGGAATGCCAATCATGCCGAGATAATTGTGCAGAAAATCCTCGCCGGTGGATTGAAACGGTTTGTAGCTGGCGATGCCGATGGGATTGCCGAGCTGGCCGAGAAATTTGTCCGCCTGTTCCAGCGAATAGCCGGCGACGCGCGCCCACGTCGGCCCGGAAACGCCGTTCGTGATTTCGGACAGCTTGAAGCTCGTCGGCAGATTTTCCCATGCGCTGCGCTCGCCTATCTGGAACGGGCGCGTCATGCCCGACCATTCGAAACACGTGAACTCCCGCGCCTTGGCGAACACCGTGTCGGAAACCTGCTCGGCGTAGCGGTCGAAGTAGCGGATGCTGAAAGTGTCCACCCAGCCGCCGCCGTTGCGGCCCGGCGCGATGTTCTCGAAGTAGCGGATGATCTGGAAGCTTTCGTATTGCTGCAAATGCTGGTCGGTCATCACCGGGTCGCGCGTCTCGGTGCCAGTGTAAATGCCGTCGAAAATTTTCGGCTCCTTTTCAAGATCAAAGCCAAGTCCTTGAAAATGCTCATACCAGTTCGGGAACTTGACGACCATTTTCACCTTTGGATTAACCGCTTTCGCCGGCTTGACGATCAGGTTTTTTGCCGCGTCGTCCATCAACTTCAGACGGAACTGCGTCCAGGTTTTTTTTCCCTTTGCAGCGATGTCGGAATCTGTCTTGGTCGTGTTGAAAAAGAAATCGTCCTGGATCACCTCGTCGAAATGCCGCGCCGCCAGTTCCGCCGCGCTTTTGATGAATGCGCGGTCGGCCGGGTCGGTGTAGCAAAACGATTTGAACTGCCCGCCGATGCTGCCGTCCGACAGCGCCATGCCACCGGCGACGCGGACGCCGTGGTCCACGAAGAACTTTTTGACGCGCTCCAGCAAATCGTCCGAGGCCAGCCGCCGGTCGCGCTGCACCTCGACATAAACCTTGTCCACCTTCAACTGGCGGCTGATGGTGTTCCAGTCGTCGGCCAGTTTTTGCGGATCGTCGAAGCTCTGGACGACGCCGACCGGAATGTAAATGGAGACGGCAAAGTTTGTGTATTGCCCCGCCTTGGCCGCGGTGGAAAACAGCAAAACAAGACAAAGCGCGGAGATTGCCGCACGGGCGATTCTCTTTCTCATAAATTATTCTTTGCTGAAAGCTGGTTCATTTTTGATGTCGCCGTAAATCACGCCGCGACCGCCGGTGGTGAAATAGACGCGTCCATAAATGCGCGGGTCGCCGATGATGAGGGGAACGTCGGCATTGGCATACTGATGCTGATCGTCATCAATACGCACCCAGGTCCGCCCGGCATCGTCGGAACGGAAGCGGGCGTGAAGCTGATGGATCGTGCCGAGCAGAAAAATTGCGGGAAAATCTTTTCCAGGCGCGGCTTTGCCGAAACCCAGCGCTTCCACGCCGTCAATCGTATTGAGTTTGGAGAAGGAAACGCCGCCGTCAGTGGAATGGTAAAGTCCGCCGCCACGCAAGCCGGCCCACAGGTCACCTTCCATTCCGGTGGTTGCCGCCAACACGCCGCCTCCACCGCCGCCGCGCCCAAAATTTTCCGGCGCGACTGGCAGCGATGAAGTCGTGGCGTAAAAATTTGCCGCCTTGTTGGTGCTGACGAATAGCTTGC
>JBEKRA010000465.1:0-2249 GCA_049519195.1 Verrucomicrobiota bacterium | reverse complement strand
CGCGGCGAGGTGGATGACCTGGTCGAATTTGACCGAGGAAAAGATTTCGTCAAGCGCGGCGCGGTCCGTGATGTCGCTGTGGACAAATTCAAACGAATGCTCAAATTGGGTGGCGGCGGCGCTGCCGCGTCGCCGGTGCGCCGCAGCAGCGGCGCACCCACCGGCAACGGCTTGGATTTCCTTCAGATTGCGCTGCTTGAACTGCGGGTCGTAAAAATTATTCAAGTCATCGAACGCCCAGACGCGATGGCCATCGCGGAGGAGGCGTTCGCAAACGTGCGAGCCAATGAAGCCCGCACCGCCGGTGACGAGAAAATTCATGGCCAGACGCTAACAATTAGCGGGCGGAGTGTCGAGCGTCAGGCTTTGGCTTTTTGGCCGTAATTGCCTTCAGCCAGGCTGCGGAAGGACAAATCCTCGTCCAAATCCGGCCAATGCAGACCGAACGGCGAAATCTCGATGCGGTTCAACTGCTGGTGCGTGCCGCGCGCAAGCCGTGGGTTCTCCGCGACGGGGAAACGGATTTCCGCGCCGCTTCCCATGCGAACGACAATTTGTCCGTTCTCGTGAACGGCGGCGACGGCGATGTCAATCAATGTGTTCATGCCACTTCTCAATTATCAGCTTTTTATTTTCTTCCGCAAGTTTTTCAGCTTTGGACAATTCGCGGAGTTTGAGACCTTGCGACTCGCGCAACTCCACCTGATTTTCCACCTCGAACACCGCTTCACCGCCGCCGTAACGGACGTGGACGTGAATTGGGCGATGCTCGTTGCTGTAAAAGAAAAACCTGAATCCGTCCTGTTCGAAAATGGTTGGCATGGCGGGAATCTTGTTGTTGGTTTAAATGCAAACGTGCGAGCCGATGAAGCCCGCGCCGACGGTGACAAGAAAATTCATGGCCAGACGCTAACAATCACGGAGAAGGGTGTCGAGTGCGCGGGTTGACTAAGTCTTTCCTTGTGCGCTTATTCGTGGCCACCATGCTGACGGAGCAAATCCGCCATGCCCTTGTTGTTTTTGTTCTTTGCAGCATAATTCAAAGGCGTCCTGCCCCGATTATCCCTGGCATTGACATCTGCGTTGCTGGCCAGCAGCAATTCCGCCACATCTTTGTGATCAGGACCCACAACCATGTGCAAAGCCGTCTCGCCGCGTTTGTCCCTGGCATTAACATCGGCATTGCTGGCTAGCAGCAGTTGCACCACATCCTTCTGGCCAGACCACGCTGCATCAAGCAAAGCCGTATCACCATTTGTGTCTGCGGCGTTGACATCGGCTTTGTTGGTCAGCAGTAACTCAACAATACCCTTGTAGCCATGAAATGCCGCATAGTGCAAAGGCGTTTTGCCGATGGTATCCTTGTCGTTGCCATCGGCCTTGCTGGCCAGCAACAATTCCGCCACGTCCTTGTGGTTCTTGTCCACCGCATAGTTCAAAGGCGTCCAGCCATCGGTGTCTTTGCTGAAAACCAAATCGGGATTGTCTTTGAGCAGCGTCCCGACCTTTTCCAAGTCGCCGAGTGCGACTGCAACAAAGATATCGTAATCGGCCTTGTTGGCTCGGAGCAGTGCCACCACGTCCGTCTTGTCATTTAAGGCCGCCAAAAACAAAGGCGTCGAGCCGCCCTTGGTCCTGGCATTGATGTCGGCTCCTTTGGCCAGCAGCAATTCCACCACGTCCTTCTGACCATTTATCGCCGCTTCGTGCAAGGGCGTGTAGCCGGGGAATACGTCCATGGCATTAACATCGGCTTTATTGGCCAAAAGTAATTCCGCCACGTCCCTGTGGCCTTTCATTGCCGCCAGATGCAAAGGCGTATCGCCGTAATTATCTTTGCTGAAAACCAAATCGGGATTGGCCTTGAGCAGCGCCTTGACTGTTGCCAAGTCGCCATTCAGAGCCGCGTCATGAATTCCGGTGGTTTTCGATTTGCCGCCCATGTTCGCGTCATGTTTCTTGCCGCAGGAAACGAGGCTGCACAAAGCCAGCGCGAGCAGCGTGAAGGTGACGAAACGGAGAATTGGTGAGTGACAGAAACGGCTGAAGATGGAATTCGTGTTCATGGCTGAACTGGTTGCTACGACGATTGACTCGAAACGTCAACCCGAAAGACAACGCCCCGTTCAGCCACGAAGCAATTCGGCTTCGATCGGGTTGTGCGGGTTGACGCGAAGTTTGCATCCGCCGTCGGGCGCAATTGTGTGCGGGTTGACGCGAAGTTTGCATCCGCCGTCGGGCGCAATTGT
>JBEKRA010000464.1:0-2258 GCA_049519195.1 Verrucomicrobiota bacterium | reverse complement strand
CTCGGATCAGTCCGCGGCTGTCGTTGCCGCCGTCACTCCGCCTCAGGAACAAATTGCGTCTGTTCCCCTTGGCCAAAACACTTCTTTGGCCGCGAATAATTCTTCCGTCGGCAGGGCTGTCGTGATGGGCGGCAGCAGCCGCGGTGGTGGCGGAGGAGGAAATATTTCCAGCCGCAATGCCGCCGTTCCATCCGAAGATGCGGTCAATGCGTTTTCCCTCAACGCGGTCCCTCCAACTCAGAACCAACAACCGGCAGCGACGGCCAGGCAATCGGGCGCATCGGCTCCGGCTCCGGCTGCCGTGCCGTCGCAGCAGCAATTCGCATCGGACGAAACGGCTGTTCAAAAAGACGCCGCCGCCCAGCCGCAAGTCCAAAATACGTTCAATTACAAGGCGGCGCAGAACCGCGCGGTCAATCCGCAAAGCCAGGCTTACCAAAGCCCCAGCAAAACCAAATCTGAAGGGGCCACGGACGAGAATATTTCCAAGGTGGTTTCCGCCGAGGCGGAATTCAGCCAGCTCATCGGTGACCAGACCGACGGCATGGTGGCGCGCTTCCTACAGAACAAACTCAAGCTGATGTTCTGGCACCGGTTGAACAGTGCGCCGGATTTGATTTTCGGCGCGCAACTGAATCTGGACCGTGTCGTGGACGGTTTGCGCGGCCTCGTGCAACCGGACCCGGCGATGCAAAATGAAATCTGCCTCGCCGTCCTCGACGACAACGCGAAGCCGGTCGTGGTTTCACCGGCCAAATTCCAAGCGAACTGGAAACGGCCGTTTGTCGCGACGGAGATCGGCGAAGCATTGCCGCATTGGGAAGTTGCAGTATATCTCGTCAATCCCGCGCGACTCACCGAAGCAGCACACACTGCCCGGCTCACCCTCGGCCTGTTCATCGCACTGCTGCTGCTCGCCATCGGCGTCGGCAGCTGGCTCATCGTCCGCAGCCTGAATGCGGAATTGAAGCTCGCCCGGCAGAAAACGGATTTCGTCAGCAATGTCTCGCATGAGTTGAAAACGCCGCTCACGTCCATCCGCATGTTTTCAGAATTGCTCGCCGAACAGCGCGTCACCGACACCGCCAAGCAGCGTTCCTACCTGAACATCATCACCGCCGAGGCCGGCCGGCTCACGCGGCTCATCAACAACGTCCTCGATTTCTCGCGCATGGAACGCGGCGAGAAAAAATACAATTTCCAGCCGTGCGATTTGGCCGCCTTGGTCCGCGGCATCGAGGAAACCTTCCGCCCTCATCTCGAAGCCGGCGGATTCAAATTCATCTGCGAACTGCCGGACGTGCCGGTATCCGTTCGCGGCGACGCCGATGCGCTTTCGCAGGTCATCGTCAATTTGCTGTCCAACGCGGAAAAATATTCCAACGGCGGCAAGGAAATCACGATTCAAGTTGCGCAGAAGCAATCGCCGCTGCCGCACGCTGAAATCAGAGTGCTGGATCGCGGCGCGGGAATTCCGCGCGGCAGCGAGGAGAAGATTTTCGAGAAGTTTTACCGCGCGCACGACTCGTTGAGCAGCGGCGTCCAGGGTTCGGGCCTCGGCCTGACCATCGCCCGGCAAATTGCCCGTGCCCACGGCGGCGACGTCGCCTATGAACCGCGCGAAGGCGGCGGCAGTTGTTTCATTTTGCGTCTGCCAATAATTGGTAGCAGCCGACGTGAGGAGGCTCACATTAAATGACGGTGGAGTGGATGAAAAACTTTAGAGCCTCCTTACGTCGGCTGCTACGTGAATAAAAATGAAAACAAAAATTCTCATCGTCGAGGACGACCCGCACATCTTGCTGGGTCTGGAGGAAGTCTTGAAAAGCGAAGGCTACGAAACCGCCGCCTGCAATCGCGGCGATGCCGCTCTCGAAGCCGTCGCCAAACACCAGCCGTCGCTCATTGTGCTGGACGTGATGCTGCCCGGATTGAGCGGCTATGACATTTGCAAACAGCTCCGCGCGAAAAAATTCGCCGCCCCGATTCTGATGCTCACCGCCAAGGGCCAGGAGATTGACAAGGTCATCGGCTTGGATCTCGGCGCGGACGATTACGTGACGAAGCCGTTCGGCGTGCGCGAATTGCTGGCGCGCATCCAGGCGCTGCTGCGCCGGAGCGGAAGTTCCGCTTCCATCCAAACCGATGAAAAGCCGTTCAGAATCGGGGATGCAACGATTGACCCAAAAACATTTCAGGTCAAACGCGGCAAGACGACGGAGGAACTCACGGCCAAGGAAGTGAAGCTGTTGCAGGTC
>JBEKRA010000463.1:0-2266 GCA_049519195.1 Verrucomicrobiota bacterium | reverse complement strand
CAGGGCCGGAAGCGCATCAGGCATGGCGTTGAGATCGATAGTCCTGCCGCGCAGCGCAGCGTCTTGCCGCACGGTCACGCCCTCCGGGCCGTGGATGACCGCAGCGCCCATGCGCTGCAGCACCTCGAACACGCCCTTGTCTCCCTGCGGGTCGGAAAAATCAAGACCGGTAAGCGTGAGCGCTGCGCCGGTTATCGCCGCTGCACACGCGGCAAACGAGGCGCCTGAAAAATCGGCCGGTATGGCCATCTCAAAAGGCCGGTAGCACTGCCCGCCCTTCACATGAAATCTCGTCAGATCGTCCGGACATGAAACCGTGATCCCCTGCTTTTTCAGCCACCAGAGCGTCAGCTCGACATAAGGCCGTTCCTGAAGCTCTTCGACAACAATGTCGGTGTCGGTGTCGCAGAGCGGACAGGAAAAAAGAAGGCTGGATACGAACTGCGACGAAATCCCGTTCACCGTTGTTTTCCCTCCCCTGATCGGACCCTTTATGGTAAACGGCAGGTCGCTCTTCGGCGATTCAGAGGAATAAGCGGCGCCGAGTTTTTCGAGTGCGATTAAAAGCGGCTTGAACGGACGCGACCGGAGCGACGCGTCGCCGTCGAATCGACGCGGTTTGCTTCCAAGCGCGGCGGCCGACATGAAAAGATTGGTGCTGGTTCCTGAATTGCCCATGTCGAACAATTCGCGACCGCCATTATGGTTCTTCCCGATCCCTTTTATAACGAGATCGTTTCCCCTGCTGGTAACCTGTGCGCCCATGGCGGCTGCGGCGCGGGCCGCCGACGCGCCGTCGCCGTGCAGAAGCGGTTTCCGTATGACTGATGTCCCGTCAGCGAGCGTTGCGATGAGCACTGCGCGTATGGTGTGGGATTTGGAGGGTGGAATTGCGATGTGACCGGAAAGTTTTGAGGGACTGATTTTCCATTTCATACTATAAGCTTTTCAAGTATCAGATTTAATAATTTTTTCATTGGCTAAAGACTTTAGTCGGGGTGACGGGTGCCTGCCTGCCGAAGCCGCGGCGCAGGCAGGGGCACAGTTTAGATAGATCCTTTACCCGCACCCTCAAGCTTCGTTAAAGTCAAAACATTATCAATAATGGTTTTTTTCTGTTGTTTGGATTTCAATTCGCCAGGAACTCGTGGGTGGGGGTGAAACAAAGCTCAATTCTGCAAAAAAGGTGCCCACCCCCTACCCTCCGCTGAAGCGGAGCCTTTAGCTAAAGAAAAATATTCTATTATTTGATAAACGTTTTTTATCTCGAACACATCTTTTGCAATTCTTTTAAATCGAATATCTCTTCCCTCACGTCAATACCGGTCCACAGTGTAAACGACGCAATGGCCTGGTACAGCAGCATGCGCAGCCCGTTTTCGATTTTGCAGCCTGCTGCTTCAGCCTCGGCAAGCAGTCGGGTTTTCGAGGGGTTGTAAATGGTGTCGAAGACCGTCATGCCGCAATGGAAATATTTTTTATCGAGCGGCGTTTCGTCGACGTTCGGATGCAGTCCCGCGCTCGTGCAGTTGACAAGCAGGGTGCAGCGCGCCATCACCGCGTCGAGGTCCGGATCGTCAAGTGCCGCCGCCTTCACGGTACAGTTCATAGCGCCCGCTATTTCCGCGGCCAGGGCGGTCACGCGCTGTAGGTTGCGGCCGGTAAGGGTGAGCGTTTCTGGTATGCACTCCAGCGCAAGCGCCGCGGCAAGGGTCCGGGCAGTGCCGCCGTTGCCGATGATCACGACATGGCCGCCGTGCGCATCGTGGCCCATGGACGCGAGCGCACGCAGGAACCCTTCGGGGTCGGTAGTCGTTCCGTAGAGCACATTCTCCCTGAAATAAAGCGTATTGACGGCGCCGAGCCGGTACGACAGCGGCGAAAGGACGTCGCAGTAAAGAGCGGCCCGCTGTTTATGGGGCAGCGTCACGTTGGCGCCGAGCGCGGAAACACTGCGCAGCGCGTAGACGACATGATGAAATGCCTCGGCTTTCACGGCGCACGGAACATAAACATACGGCAGTCCAAGGGTCCGGAAAGCATGGTTGTGGATCTGCGGCGACAGCGAATGCCTTACGGGGTCCCCCAGCAGGCAGACAAGGCGCGTGTCGCCGCGGATTACAAGTTCCTTCGTCATAGCGCGTTTGCCGCCGAAAAGGTTTTTACCCGGTTCCTGCCCTCGTTTTTTGCGAGGTACAGCGCGGCATCGGCCTCCTCGACCATCTGCTGCGGCTCCTGGATTTCGTCGCGGTAGGCGGTAACGCCG
>JBEKRA010000462.1:0-2279 GCA_049519195.1 Verrucomicrobiota bacterium | reverse complement strand
ATCATGGGTGATTTGATGTCCACTTCACCCGTTGCTGCGGGTGGCGGCGCTGCCACAGGCG
This sequence comes from Verrucomicrobiota bacterium, assembly GCA_049519195.1. GTDB lineage: Bacteria > Verrucomicrobiota > Verrucomicrobiia > Limisphaerales > UBA11358 > UBA11358. Next base: position 2,218 of record JBEKRA010000462.1, on the reverse strand, counting down.
CAGGGGCGGGAGCTGCTATCGCCGGTGGCATCGGAGCCGCAACGGCTGGAATGGAATCATCCTGCTGAACCGCAGAACTGCCGCCATTCAATCCGCGTTTTAACCTGATTTTGGAATCCTGACGCTCCAATTCAAACTCCGTGATGGAGTTTTTCTTCATCAAATCAATGATGGCTTTGATGTCTTTGATATCCACAGTGCGTTTTCGTTAAAGGAACAATCGTTTCCCAGTTTTGGCCCTCAATCTAATAAGCAACAGCCACATTATGGCCATGCTTTGAATACAGTGAAAGATTATCCATTTTCATAACGACAGTCAAGCCACAAAAAAAAGAAAACTCGATCTGAAAAAAGCATGATTAAAAACAGCCATAAATGGCCATTTTTAATTCATTGTTTGGTTTCGTTAACGTGAACGGACGCTTCCAATGCCAAAATGTAGGATTTTGAGCCAAAACCGGAGATTTGTCCGCAGCAAACGGGCGCAATCAGCGATTTATGGCGGAATTTTTCCCTGGCGTGGATATTGGAAAGATGGATTTCAATTGTCGGCACACCCACCGCCGCAATGGCGTCCCGCAGTGCGATGCTCGTGTGGGTGTAGGCGGCGGCGTTGAGGACAATCACATCGAATTCGCCCCTGGCCTGCTGGATCCAACCCACCAGTTCGCCTTCCACGTTGGACTGCCGGAAATCAATTTTCGCCTTCAACTGCTTTGCGCGCCTGCGCACCGCAGCCTCAATGTCCGCCAGGGTCTCGCGCCCGTAGACTTTCGGCTCGCGCTGGCCGAGCAGGTTCAAATTCGGGCCGTTGAGAAACAGGATTTTCATTTCGTGAACAGGTTAGCCAGCCGCCGGATTGTTGTCGAACTGATTTCGGAGCACCGGGCACCGTCTCGGCACGAATCAAAATTTACTGTCCCGCGCCGAGGCGGTGCTCGGCGTTCCCTTGTGCAAGCGAGCAGCCCAGCAGCGTGAAGGCCGTCCACGCCAGCGCCGGGATGTAGAGGCTGAATTCGCCTGCGCCCTGGACAAACCAGCCGAGCAGGCCGGCGAAAATCGCGAACCGGAGCGCGGACAGCTTGTCCGCGTGATTTTCGGATTTCCAAATCCGTCTTCCAATAGAAATCAGCGCCAGCGCAATCCATGCCGAATAAAAAACTCCGCCGGGAATTCCGGAATCCGAAAATTGCTCGAGGTAATCATTGTGCGCGAGCCGGGCCATCTCAGCGTCCGGCGCTTTGATCCGCTCGTAAGGCCGCTGGAAAGTGCCCGGCCCGGTGCCGGCCAGCGGATTTTTCGCGGCGGTTTGGACGGCGGCGCGCCAATAATCCAGACGCGCGCCAGCGCTGGTGGCCCCCGCAGCAAAATAATTGTGAAAGCGAACCGCGAAAATGCCCAGACCAAGAATGGTGACGATGGCGAGCGCGGTGAATTTCAATCTGGCCGGCCAGTTCAAACGGAACAGATACAAGCCGCCAACGCCCATCGCAATCAGCCAGCCCAGCTTCGAGCCGGTCCAGAAAAATGCCGCGCCGCCCAGAAGGCAGGTCATTGCGATGACAACCCCCCGAATCGCCGGACGCAATTGTTTTGCGCCGAAAGCCAGCGTCAACGCCAGTGGCAGCAGCAATAGAACCGCCCCAGCGAGCGCGTTCGGATAGACCAGCGTGCCCATGACCCGGCCTTTCGCAAATTTTGCAAGCACCACCGGATTTGCCACATCCACGCCGTTGGTGGTGATAACGACGTGTTCCTGCTTCATTTCGAGCAGCATTTCCGGCGGCACATTCGTCCAGCCGTCGCGCCCGCCTTCCACCAGCATCTGGTGGGTTTGTGGAAATTCTACAAGACGCTGTTCCACCGCCCGCACGAGGCAGAACGCGAACGCCACCAGAATGCCAACCAACAAATATGAAAAAGTGTTCCGCGAACGCGGAGCGCCGGGCACTGTCCCGGCGTGTTGGGATGGCGATTTTCGAGCCGAGGCGGCGCTCGGCGCTCCAATAACCGATGCACCGAGAAAATAACAGGTGACGCAGCCAAAAAACTGCCAGAGTGTCGCCGCGGTCAAATCGGCATCCACAGTCTGGGTCGCGGAAATGAGTTGCCAGCCCAACCAAAGTAACGGCAAAAGCCAGAGCCATATTTGGTGGCGGCGGTGCTGCTGCGGCGCACCCACCTTTCTGAAAAACAGCAGCGCGCCGGCCAGCGCGAG
>JBEKRA010000461.1:0-2289 GCA_049519195.1 Verrucomicrobiota bacterium | reverse complement strand
CGGGAAAATTCCGCACCAAGCTGGACGAGGAGGCCGAGCGCAATTACGTCACCGCATTGCAGGCGGCGGGGGTGGATTTGATTGTGCTCGCCGGTTTCATGCGGGTGCTCAAAGGCGATTTTCTCCGCGCGTTCGAGGGGCGCATCGTGAACATCCATCCGTCGCTGCTGCCGTCGTTTCCCGGCCTCGAAGCATGGAAGCAGGCGCTGGATCACGGCGTGAAGGTGACTGGCTGCACGGTGCATTTCGTGGACGCGGGCGTGGACGCCGGACCAATCATCGGCCAGCAAACCGTGCCGGCGCTGGACGACGACACGCCGGAAAGCCTGCACGCGCGGATTCACGCGGCGGAGCATGAGCTGTATCCGAAATGCGTCGCGGCGATTGCGTGCGGGGAGATTTCAGTCATCGGGCGGCGGGTGGTTTGGAAGAACAATTGAACCGTGAAACGCACGAATTACACGAAAGGAATTTTTTGATTTCGCGTGTTTTGTGTATTTCGTGGTTTGCCTGAATTCGCAAAAGAAGAAGGTGGCTTTTCCGCGCCGGACTTGGCAGATTAACCCGGTCACGCGCGTGAAATGAGATTTGCAGAATCAACTGGATTGCCATTTTAATTCTGCCAATTCTGTTTATTCTGTCTGAAGTTTGAAATGAGCAAGAAATTAAAATTCGGCCTGCCGAAGGGCAGCTTGCAGGAAGCCGTCATCCAAAAGATGGCCAAGGCTGGCTACAACATTTCCGTGAGCAGCCGTTCCTATGTGCCGTATGTGGACGACAACGAGCTGGAGATCCGGCTGATTCGCGCGCAGGAAATCAGCCGTTACGTCGAGCACGGCTATCTGGATTGCGGCATCACGGGCCACGACTGGATTGTGGAGAACGATTCGGACGTGCATGAGGTCGGCGAATTTATTTTCAGCAAGGCCACGCGGAAGCCCGCGCGCTGGGTTTTATGCGTGCCGGAAAGTTCGCAGGTGAAATCGGTGAAGGATTTGAAGGGCAAACGCATCGCCACCGAGGTCGTGAACATCACCAAGAAGTATCTCAAGAAAAACGGCGTGAGGGCGGCCGTGGAATTTTCATGGGGCGCGACGGAGGTGAAGGCGCACGAGCTGGTGGACGCGATTGTGGAATTGACCGAGACCGGCTCCTCGCTGCGCGCGAACAAGCTGCGCATCGTGGACACGCTGCTGGTTTCGACGCCGCGCCTGATTGCGAATCACGCGGCATGGAACAATCCGTGGAAGCGCCGGAAGATGGAGACGCTCGCGATGCTGCTCAAGGGCGCGCTCGAAGCGGAGGCAAAGGTGGGCTTGAAGATGAACATCGCCGAGAAAAACCTTGATAAACTGCTCGAGGAATTGCCCGCGCTGCGGAACCCGACGATTTCCAGTTTGAGCCTGGAAGGCTGGGTCGCCGTCGAGACGATAATTGACGAAAAAGTGGTCCGCGAATTGATTCCGCAGCTCAAGGCCGCCGGCGCGGAAGGAATCATTGAATATCCGTTGAACAAAGTGGTGTATTAATTTACGATTTACGATTGATGATCTACGATTCAACCCCAAAACCGGATGACGGCCGAAAGTTCAAATCGGCGGGCATTTTCGGTCAAGTGGAGCCGTTTGAATCAAATCGTCAATCGTAAATCAAAAATCATATATTAGATATGGGTTCACTCAAAAAACGCCGCAAGGCAAAAATCAACAAGCATAAACGGCGCAAGAAGCTGCGTCAGCACCGTCACAAGAAGCGCACCTGGCAGCAGTAATCTGCCCCGCGCTTTTCAGGCATTCGCGGACGGCGGCGATGGCCGCCGCCGCGAATGTTATTGCCGCGCGCGGAAAGGTTTCGCCGATGGAGCATCGTTTCGACAGACACTACACGCGCGAGGAGGCGCGCGTGCTGCTGCCGCAAATCCGCAAATGGCTGGAGCGGCTGAACCGGCTGCGCCAGGACCTGGAGCGTTTTGACAAGCGCTTGAGCGGTCTGGCGGAGCAGGGGGGCGATGTCGGCGGCGAGACCGTCAACAACTGGATTCGCGCGCTGGCGGACATGCAGGAAGTGCTATCCGAATTCCAGCGCCGCCAGATTTTCGTCATGGATCTGGAGCGCGGGCTGGTGGATTTCCCGGCCATCATCGGCGGCAGGGAGGTTTTTCTCTGCTGGGAACAGGACGAGGCGGACATCGAATTCTGGCACGACCTCGACACAGGCTTCACCGGACGCGAGCGGCTCTAACATTTCAAAGGAATGAACGATCACAACCAGATCAACCTTGTGTGAAAC